>JBJXHA010000403.1:0-19779 GCA_046160275.1 Bacteroidia bacterium
TAAGTAACGAGTAAAAAATAAGTTGGTATAATTAGATTTGGGGAAAAAGCTATCTTTGCATCAAAATCAGGGAAAAATGTTAGAAGTTACGATCACAGAAATGGGGTATTTTAATCAATTAGACGAACGTCAACAAAGGTTGTATTTAGGTCTAAAGGCAAAACTGATAGGGTGGCACGGGGTGGCCGAGGTTAGTCATGCCTACCAAGTTAATGCCAAAACGGTAAGAAAAGGTAAGGCAGAATTGTCGGAATTGCCTGCTATTGCAGTAAAGCGAATTCGGAAAGCGGGTGGTGGAGCAAAAAAAAAGTAACAACTTGTTGTAAAATAGTAAGTGCCTTTAATGTAGTTTTGGAGATGAGCACAGCGGGTTTACCACAAGATAAAGAGGTAAAATGGACGTATTTAAGTCAGCGTCAAATTTGCGAAGAATTATCGGCAAAAGGGCATGAAATTAGCCGTTATCATGTAAAACAGTTGCTGCTATTAGGGGAATACAAAAAGCGTAAGCTATTAAAGATGAAAACATTATCAGAGGTTGAGGGCAGAAATGAACAGTTTGAGAAAATCGCATCTTATCGGCGGTTATTCGCCTCCAAAGGGCTTCCTATCCTCAGTATTGATACCAAAAAGAAAGAGTTATTAGGTAATTTCAGTCGGGAAGGCACAGCATATGCAACAGGGGAAAGACACGCAAATGACCATGATTTTCCAAGTGCTGCTGTGGGGAAAATAGTACCTCATGGAATTTATGATGTAAGCGATAATACGGGTTATATAACCTTAGGTACTAGCAAAGACACCTCAGAATTTGTTTGTGATAATCTACAAACATGCTGGACCCAAACCTTGCAGTATAAATATCCTGATGCTGATACCCTATTATTACTTTGTGATGGCGGCGGTTCTAATGCCTCTGCTCATTATATTGTTAAACAAGATTTATGCAAATTAGCTAAATCCCTCAATATAAACATATTAGTTGCTCACTATCCTCCTTATTGTTCCAAATGGAATCCTATTGAGCATAGATTGTTTTCACAGATAACGCATACATGGGAGGGCGTTCCTTTTCAAAATATCAATTTTGTCAAAGAAATTACCGATAAAACTACTACTCGTACTGGATTAAAAGTTACTACTTCTATCAATACAAAAGAGTATCTTACCAAGAGAGAAGTGAAACAAGAGTTTAGAGATAATATCGACAAATTCATAACCTTTGATGATAAAACGCCTAAATGGAATTACCTCATCAAAGCCCAAGATTGACCAACTTATTTTTTACTCGTTACTAAGATTATTTTGGATAATACAACTTTTTTTAGTAGCATTGTTGCGCAAAATTTATGTTAGATAATGAGGGGAAATATCCTTTTTTTATAATGTTCATTGATTCTGAAAAATTCTCTACGAAACTATACATACCCACAATCCTTATCCAAACAGCGTAAATGATTGAATAGCACAGTTTAGCACCCAGCAAACCAACTAAATGAAGACAATAAAGGTAAATCGTTCTTAACTTTCATAAAAATAAATTTCATCTCTCTTCCTATCCTTACAATAAAAGGAGAAGTATGCTTTGTAAAAACAAAAATAGGCGCGAATATTACTACATTCTCCTTTGTTTTTATAATGTTCTCAGGTTTTTGTAATAAATAATTACTGTATATATGACAACACATCTACGCTTTGCTTGCTTACATTTTCTCTCATTTTTGGGAAGCAAGAATGAGTTAAGGAGTTTCTCTCACTTATTCAAAACTATGCTGCAAATACCCAAAATAGAGATGCTTTTTGCCTCTCTGCTTTTGCTTGTTTTAGGGTTAACACAGAATAAAATAGCGGCACAAACCCTGATTAATCCTGCCACAGATGGTGGCTTTGAGCTGGGTACAACTTTTGCCGCAAATGGTTGGACTGCTGTAAATCCAACCGTAACGCCTAATGCTGTGTGGTATGTGGGTACACTTGCCGCAGGTTACTCAGGTGCGAGAGGTGCCTACATTGGCAATACTGCAAATACAGCGAATAATTATAATACTGGCACAAGTAGAGTTGCGCATTTTTACAAAAACGTTACGATTCCTGCGGGAGCTACTCAAATGAATATTTCCTTTTCATTAAAGGGGAATGGTGAGGTAGGCTGGGATAGGCTGTTGGTTTATACAGCCCCCACTACGGTTACGCCTGTTGCAAATGCACCTGCTTCAAGCGGGACAGCCTTGGCAGGTGCTACTTTAAGATATACCCAAGCCGCGCTTTATGCAGCTTACACAACTATTACCATTCCTGCCTTTGCGGTAACAGGGGGGACTACCATGCGAATTATTTTTACATGGCAAAATGACAACTTATTTGGTACTCAACCTCCTGCTGCGGTAGATAATATCTCTGTTGCGGTATCTGCGCCTTGTACAGGTACGCCTGCTGGGGGGACTGCGGCTGCTAGTCCATCTGCCACTTGTTCTGGGGCAAGTTTTACAGTAACAAATACAGGGCAAACAACAGGACCAGGTATTTCTTATCAATGGCAATCCTCTCCCAATAATAGCACTTGGACAAATGTGGGTGCTGCAAGTGCAACCTACGCTCCTTTAACTGCTACCCAAACTGCTGCTACTTATTATAGGTTGTTGACTACTTGTACCACATCAGGTATCTCTACTGGCTCTGCTTCTACCTTAGTTTCTATGGCTACATGCTGTAATTATACTTTTCGGCTTACAGATAGTTTTGGTGATGGCTGGAATGGGGCAACTATGCAGCTTCGAATAGGGACTACTGTTATTGCCACTTTCGGACCTACTTTTACTACGGGTACACTACTAAATATTCCTCAATCTTTGATACAAGGGACGAGCTATAACCTCTATTATGTAGGAAGTGGAACATACCCTGGCGAAGTCGGGGTTCAAATTTTAGACCCATCTAATACAGTAATCTATACTTTGGCGGCAGGCGGAGGTACTGTAGGTACTACGCTACATACTTGGTCAGCTTGCCCAACTTGTTTTGTTCCATCAGGGGTAAACATCACTGCAATTACAGGAAATAGTGCAACTATCAACTGGACTGCGGCGGTACCTGCTCCTTCCAATGGGTATCAGTGGGAAGTGCGTACAAGCGGTGCAGCAGGAAGTGGCGCGGCAGGTTTAGTGGCAAGTGGCTCAACGGCAGCAGGGGTAACTACGGCAAATGTTACAGGTTTGGCTAGTTTAACAGGATATAGCGTATATGTTCGCTCTTATTGTGGAGGGATAGACTATAGCTCTTGGACTGCGGCTACTGCTTTTGTTACTTTGTGTGGAGGAGTTACTTGTAATTATACTTTTAGGCTCACGGATAGTTTTGGCGATGGTTGGAATGGTGCCACGATGCAAGTAAGAGTAGGGACTTCCGTCGTGGCAACTTTGGGTCCCACTTTTACCACAGGTACGCAATTAAACGTTCTTCAATCTTTGTGTTCAGGGGCGACTTATAACTTATATTATGTAGGAGGAGGCACCTATCCTGGGGAAGTCGGGATTCAAATTTTAGATTTTACAGGCACGGTAATTTATACCTTAGGTGCAGGCGCAGGTGCGGTAGGTGCAACGCTAACGACATGGACTGCAAATTGCCCTACTTGTTTTCCTCCATCAGGTGTAAATATGACTGCAATTACAGGAAATAGTGCAACTATCAACTGGACTGCGGCATCTCCTGCTCCTTCCAATGGATATCAGTGGGAAGTGCGCACAAGTGGAGCAGCAGGAAGTGGAGCAGCAGGCTTAGTAGCAAGTGGAAACACCGCAGCAGGCGTAACTACGGCAAACGTTACAGGCTTATCAGGAGCTACGGGATATAGCGTGTATGTTCGCTCTTATTGTGGAGGGATAGATTATAGTACATGGACTGCGGCAACCACTTTTGTTACGCTCTGTTCAGGAGCAACTTGTTCCTATACTTTCAGGCTTACGGACTCATGGGGTGATGGCTGGAATGGGGCAACGATGCAGTTGCGCTTAGGCACTGCTGTAGTGGCAACTTTTGGCCCTACTTTTACCACAGGTTTGCAATTAGATATTCCTATAAGTTTATGTGATGGAGTTGCCTACAATTTATATTATGTAGGAAGTGGTGCTTTCCCTGGGGAAGTGGGGATTCAAATTTTGAATGCGGTAGGAACGAATGTATATACCCTAGCAGCAGGGGCAGGAGCAGTGGGTACAACATTGACTACTTTCACAACGGCTTGTCCTACGATTGAAGCAAGTGTAACGAACCTTGCGCCTCCTGTTACTGCGGTTTGTCAAGGAAACACTAGCAATAATATTACTGTACAAATAAATAACACAGGGATAAATGCCTTAGCTTCGGGGGCTGTAAGTGTTACCTTAACAGCAACAGGAGCAAATACAGGTACTTATACCTTCGCAAACTCTATTACACTCGCTCCTGGCGGAAACCAAGTCGTTACTTTTTCGGGCGTAAATCTTACCAATTTAGGAACCACCAATTTGAGTGTTACGCTTACGCTCGCTGGTGATGCCTTAGCTGCGAATAATACTACTACTTCGTCTGTCGTTACACAACCCGTACCAACAGGGGTAACAGCAACAGCAACTCCCAATAGTTCATGTGCAGGGGCTGCAACTAATATACAATTAACGGCTACTCCCAATGGACCCATTACTCCCCCTAACTATTCTCTAAGCGCTATTCCCTTCGCGCCTGTTACGGGTACACCGAGCGGTACTTTAGCGGGAGACGATGTTGTGAGCGCGGCAGTTCCTATCGGGTTTAATTTCTCCTTTTATGGAAACGTTTATACAAATGTGTATATTTCGACCAATGGATTTCTTTCTTTTGATGCAGCAGTAGGTTCAGGCTGTTGTGCGGGGCAATTATTACCAAACGCTACAGCCCCTAACAATGTCATTGCTACTTGTTGGACAGATTTGAATACAGGAGGTGGGGGAACGATTGATTACTTTAACCTTACAAGCCCTAATCGTTTGGTAATTAGATATAATGGCGTTGCTCATTATTTAGGTACGCCCCAAGTAACAAGTCAAATTATTTTATATGAAACAGGGGTAATTGAAATACATAATACTTCTATTAACGCGCAAGGTACGATGACGCAGGGAATAGAAGATGCAACAGGCGCAAGTGCTATAGCAGTACCAGGTGGAAACTCAACTACTACCTTTACTGCAACAAACAATGCGTATCGCTTTACGCCTTGGTCGTATTCTTATGCTTGGACTCCTACAACAAACATGAGTAATGCTACCATTTATAATCCTGTGGTTTCAAGTGTGGCAAGTAACACAACCTATACAGTATCTGTAACAAATGGTTTTGGTTGTTCGGCTACTGCAGATGCAACTGTAACCATTTCCAATGTTTCTGCATCGGTTTCTTCACAAACGAATGTAAATTGCTTAGGCGGTAGCGATGGTGATGTAACAATTGTAGCAATAGGCGGCGTAGCTCCTTATACTTATCAATTAGGCACTGGCGCATTTCAAGGAAATGGCTTTTTCTCTGGTTTGAGTGCTGCTACTTACACAATTACCGCAAAAGACGCAAATAATTGTACGACAACAGTGAGTGTTACGATTACGGAACCAAGCTCTCTCGTAGATACAACAAGCATTGTGCGTCAACACGTTAGTTGTAATGGCGGAAGCAATGGCGAAATTACGATTAGTGGTAGCGGTGGTACGCCTAACTATCAATACCAAATCAATGGGGGCGGTTATGGTAGTAGTGGTACTTTTTCTGGATTAACAGCAGGAAATTATACCTTAATGATAAGAGATGCTGCACTTTGTACATTTACCGTTCCAGTAACCGTAACAGAACCCGCTATTCTTTCAGGTAGCATTGTTTCCCAAACCGCTATAGTTTGTAATGATGATGGAAGCGTTTATGTTACTGCAAGTGGGGGTGTGGGACCGTATCAGTATTCAATAGATGGAGGTGCATTGGGCACAAGTTCATCATTTTCTTCCTTAACATTAGGTTTACATAATGTATTGATACAAGACTACAATGGCTGTCAGTTTACTCTCCCTGTAACGATAGTTAATGGGGTAACAGTTACTGTTGCAACCGTAACACAAGTAAATGCACCTTGCTTTGGTGGAAATGGCTCTGTAACGATTAATATAACGGGGGGAGGCACCGCTCCTTATGACTATTATAAAGGTATTATTTCATGGCCTACTATGCTTGGTTATAATATTGGAGCTACGCTCACTACCTCGCAAGCAGCAGGTACAGAAACCTACTTTATTGTAGATGATTTGGGTTGTTATATTTCGTTTCCTGTAACGATTACTCAACCCACTCCTTTATCTGCAACAGAAATGCATGTAGATGCACTTTGCTTTGGTGGAAATGGCTCTGTAACGATAAGCGCAACAGGTGGCACAGCACCTTACACAGGCACAGGCACTTTCTCACAAGCAGCAGGTACGCAAACTTATACAGTTACAGATGCCAATGGCTGTTCTGCTACAATTTCGGCTACGGTGGCACAACCAGCACCCTCTTTGTTTGTAACGGAAACACACGTAGATGCGCTTTGCTTTGGGGCGAATGGTTCTGTAACAATTGCTGTAACAGGGGGCACAGCACCTTACACAGGCACAGGCACTTTCTCACAAGCTGTTGGTGCGCAAACTTATACTGTTACTGATGCAAATGGTTGTACGGCAACAACTTCTATTACGATTACCCAACCTACAACCTTAACGGCAAGTTCGGTAGAAACTACAGCGATTTCCTGTAATGGTGGCAATGCGGTAGTAACGGTTTCTGCGAGTGGTGGCACATCGCCTTATACAGGAACAGGTGCATTTAACCAAGCGGTTGGTTCACAAACTTATACAGTTACCGATGCAAATGGATGTACGGCAACGACATCAATTACAATTTCTCAACCTACAACCTTAACGGCAAGTTCAGTCGAAACTACAGCGATTTCCTGTAACGGTGGCAATGCAGTAGTAACGGTTTCGGCAAGTGGTGGCACTGCACCTTATACAGGAACAGGCACATTCAACCAAGCCGTTGGTTCACAAACTTATACAGTTACCGATGCAAATGGATGTACGGCAACGACTTCTATTACCATTTCTCAACCTACTACCTTAACGGCAAGTTCAGTAGAAACTACAGCGATTTCATGTAATGGAGGAAATGCTGTTGTAACGGTTTCGGCAAGTGGTGGCACTGCACCTTATACAGGAACAGGTGCATTTAATCAAGCGGTTGGTGCGCAAACTTATACTGTTACTGATGCGAATGGCTGTACGGCAACGACCTCTATCACGATTACTCAACCTACATTACTAACGGCAAGTTCTGTAGAAACTACAGCGATTTCCTGTAACGGAGGCAATGCAGTAGTAACGGTTTCTGCGAGTGGTGGCACATCGCCTTATACAGGAACAGGTACATTTAACCAAGCGGTTGGTTCACAAACATATACAGTTACTGACGCGAATGGCTGTACTGCAACGACCTCTATTACCATTTCTCAACCTACAACCTTAACGGCAAGTTCGGTAGAAACTACAGCGATTTCCTGTAACGGTGGCAATGCGGTAGTAACGGTTTCGGCAAGTGGTGGCACTGCACCTTATACAGGAACAGGCACATTCAACCAAGCGGTTGGTTCACAAACTTATACAGTTACCGATGCGAATGGATGTACGGCAACGACTTCTATTACCATTTCCCAACCTACAACCTTAACGGCAAGTTCAGTAGAAACTACGTCCATCTCATGTAATGGTGGCAATGCAGTAGTAACGGTTTCTGCAAGTGGTGGCACATCGCCTTATACAGGAACAGGGACATTCAATCAAGCAGTTGGTTCACAAACTTATACAGTTACCGATGCAAATGGATGTACGGCAACGACATCAATTACAATAACTCAACCTACTTTATTAACGGCAAGTTCAGTCGAAACTACAGCGATTTCCTGTAACGGGGGCAATGCAGTAGTAACGGTTTCAGCGAGTGGTGGCACATCGCCTTATACAGGAACAGGTACATTTAACCAAGCTGTTGGTTCTCAAACTTATACCGTAACCGATGCAAATGGTTGTACGGCAACGACTTCTATCACGATTTCTCAACCTGTGACTTTGGCTGTAAATATTGATGCAATCACGCAGGTAAATTGTTATGGGCAGGCAACAGGAGAGATAACGGTTTCTGCAAGTGGTGGTACTTCTCCCTATTCGTATAATATAGATGGTGGTGGTTATGCTGCTATGGCAACTTTCTCAAATTTGACTGCTGGTACATACATACTTGGCGCACAAGATGCCAGTGGTTGTACGGCAACAGTTTCTGCGACTATTACCCAACCTGCAAATCCGCCATCTGTAAATCCTGTAACGCCTGTGGTGGTATGTGCTGGCGAAGCGATTACGATTGCATTTAGTGGTAGTTTAGTAAGCGGCACTAATTACGATTGGACGGTTTCTAATACAGCAGTAGGATTGCCTGCAACCGGAAGTGGAGATATTAATGGCACTGCAGCAATGGTAAGTAGTGTTACAAATGCAACTTTAACCGTTACGCCCAATGCAAGTGGTTGTTTAGGAGCGCAAGAAACAGTACAAATTACGGTGAATCCTAAGCCATCTGCGCCAACGGCTGCGGTAACCAACTTCTGTTCGAGTGCTACTGTTTGGGTTTCCACTCCAGTTACGGGTACTATAAAATGGTATGATAATAACATCGCATCGGGTTCAACGTTGGGAATAGGTGCAATTGTGCCGAATGTTACAACAAATGGAAGTTACTATGCATATCAAGAAATTGGAAATTGTATGAGTGACGCATCTAATGCTTTAACTGTAAACGTGGGTATGAATACGCATTGGAACACGATTGCGGCTCCTACGCCTCCTATCACTTCTAATCAGGTGTATTATGCTGATGCTTATTGTGTAGAGCCAAATGGCTGGGTTTATTATTATAATTCTCCTACGAATATGCTACTTTTAGCGTCTGATTATAGTATTCCTGCGGGGGTAAACTTAGTAAATCATACGCCTACTAATGCTTCTGAAATGGCGGTGAAAGTGAATGTATTGCCAGGTTATGCTTCGGGTGCGGCACAATTTATTAATCCGAGTACAGCACCTTATGTTACAAATCCTTTGGGTTGGTTTGTGATGCACCGTGCTTGGCAAATAGAAGTAAATCCTGCAAATCAAATTCCTGCAAATGATAGCAGCTATGTGAAATTCTATTTCTCTAATGCCGATGTATTTGATGTGATGAATTCAAGTGGGAATGTATTGGCGAATTTCCGTTTTTATAAACTAGCTTCAGGCTTAGACCCTGCTAACCCTGCCGACCATGCGGGGGTAACTAGCCCAGAAGTAACGGTTTATAATCCAGGTGCTACGCCATCGCTTTCTACTTGGGCATTAGGTGTTGAGCCTGTTACTAATGCAAACTATGCAGAATATGCGGTAGCTTCTTTCTCTGGCGGTGGCGGTGGCTCTGCACAAGGAGGAAATCCAAGCCCACTTCCTGTAAGATTGCTTTCTTTTACGGGAGAAAATGCAGGAGCTGTAAATCAATTACATTGGGTAACTGAAAAAGAACAAAATGCGGATTATTTTGTGGTAGAGCGTTCTTTGGATAATGTTAGCTTCCAATATGTAGGAAAAGAAAATGCAACAGGGCAGGCAAATTTAGGCGAAAATTATTATCATCTTACCGACAATCAGCCTTTGCCTAACACTAATTTTTATCGCTTGAAAATGGTGGATAAAAATGGCGCATTTAGTTATTCTCCTTCCATTGAGATTAGTAATAAGCCTATAGTTGCAAGTTTTGAAGTATATCCTAATCCAATGAAAGATAAATTATCTATTCGTATGGAAGGTTTACATCAAGGTAGCAAAGTTCGGTTTACCCTTTATAATGTCTTGGGCGAGCGCGTAGTGTCAGAAACATGGAAAGAACAAAGCAATGTGGTAAAAGAAATCAACATTTCTCATTTATCGCAAGGTACTTATTTCTACGAATGTACGGATATTACGACAGGGACGGGTTCTAGTGGTAAATTAACGAAAGTTGAGGAGTAAGTTTCTATAAATATAAAAAACAGGCTACTTTTTTTAAGGTAGCCTGTTTTTTATCATGTAGATTAGTCTGAATTAAAGATGAGATAAGGCACTGATTTTAAGTAGATTATTTTTCAGAATACTCTTTAACACTTACCTATCAACTATCCTTTATCCACTATTTACGTCATTTTATATTCCAACAAGCGACATTCCAATTTCCCATTAAAAAGGGGAATCCTGCGGCTGGCTTTGAGGTGAATGTGCTTTACGGCTGTTAAATTACTGGTGATAAGATAGACCTTGTAACCTTTGAAACGTTGTTTGAAGGTGTCGCCCAATGTTTTATAAAATTCAAAAACGGTACTATCCTCAGGAGCAAGTCGCTCGCCATACGGGGGATTGGTTACCACAATCGCATTTTCACCTGGTTCGGGTGGAGTAGTGAGTTCTATCCGTTTTTTTACCAATTCCACAAATTCGCCCAATTCTAATCGCTCTAAATTGTTCAAGGCTTTATTCAAAATTTCAAAATCAAGGTCATAGCCTATCAATTCGGCATCGCTTTCTTGCTCTGCGGCAAGTGCCTCTGCGCGAACTTCTTCCCACAACTCAGGCTCATAATCCTTCCAATTTTGAAAGCCAAAACTCGTGCGTAACTTGTTCGGGGCAATATTTTTGGCAATCATTGCAGCTTCTGCCAAAATGGTTCCTGCGCCACACATGGGGTCAATGAAAATCCCCTTTTTATCCCAACCTGAAAGCAGTACCATTCCTGCTGCAAGTACCTCATTAATAGGGGCTTCCCCTTGCTCTAAACGGTAATTGCGTAAATGCAAAGAACTGCCAGAACTATCCAATAACAAGCGACAACTTACCCCCGAAATTTGCAACTGAAAGCGAACATCTGGATTTTCAGTATCAATGCTAGGACGCTTGCCAAACCGCTTGCGAAATTGGTCAACAATGGCATCTTTTACTGTTAAAAGCGCGTAATTCGCATGGCGAAAGACCTCTGAATATGCCGTAACATCTAAGGCAAAGGTCATATTTTCGTCTATATATTTCTCCCAATCTACCGAGCTTGCCCATTTGTACAAGGCTTTTTCATCTTGATTGATGGCATCGGCAATGGGTTGTAAAATGCGTACCGCCGTTCTGCAACGCAAATTGGCGGCATACAATAACTTTTTATCTCCTTCAAAAGCAACAGCACGTTTCAGTATCCTAATATTCTGACCCCCTAAATTCGTGAGTTCTGTTGCAAGCACTTCTTCCAAACCTTGAAATGTTTTGGCAATATATTCCATTTTTGCTAAATTTTAGGCAAAGGTAACAGATTATAAGGAGAAAATGAAGGTGAGTAGCGGAAAATCAGCAAAAGAAATATTCGGTTTTTGTAACTTTTAGGTAATTTATTTCCGCTAATTCGTTACATTTGTGCTACTATTCTTACATTCATAAATTACACTTCACCTTCTATCTTCACACTTGTATGAAAAAGATGTACATATATATATTAACACTTGTTGGAATATTTTTTCATGCTCAATTATTTTCTCAAAAAATACAAGGGCAGCTCAATGATGCGAATTATCAAGGGGTGGCATATACAAAAATTGGGTTTTGGAAACAGAAGAAAAAGGTGGCAGAAGTAGTTACAGAAGCAGATGGTTCGTTTGTGATGGAAAATATTTCGGAAGGCAGTTATGAAGTAAAAATCTATACAAATCCTACCCGCCTTTACTCCTCCCTTTTTGTTCCAAATGACCAACTATTTGTACTTCAACTAAATACCCCAAAAGATGGGGCAGCCCTAGTTTATACAGAAATCGAACTTTCTAATTTCGAGTTGTGGAATATTCCGATAGCACGCAGTTTTCAGTACCCTATGGTAAAAGGCGGTTATTTGTCGCGGCAATTTGGAGAGGAAAAACATTTGGGCGAAGATTGGAATTTGGCAAAAGGAAATGGAGATTTGGGAAGTTCAATATATTCGATTTCTTCTGGAATGGTCATTTTTTGCGAAAATTTAGGCGGAAAATGGGGGAAAGTGGTCAGAATCTTACATAACCTTGGCACAAGAGAAACCCCTATTTTCGTAGAATCGGTGTATGCTCACCTCCAAAATATGAATGTCAAGCAAGGACAAATCGTAAAAAAAGGGCAAATCATTGGTACAATGGGCAACGCAGATGGCAAATTTCAGGCACATTTACACCTAGAAATCAGAACACAAGCAGGATTGCCTTTGGGAATAGGTTATGGCAACGATACAGAGGGTTTTATTACCCCGTCCCATTTTTTACGTAATCAAAAAGCTTTTTGGGAAAATAAATAATTCTGCACAAATGGAATGGTTCATACAAGAGGGATATATTTTTCTGACAAGGAAAATATTAACTTGTTAATTATCATATTGTTAACTAGAAATACCTTTGCTCATTTTCTTTTCTTTGAAAAAAAAATCTAAAAAAATAGAAAAAAGTTATTGCGCCAAATTTGGTTATATCAATACAATCATTTAGATTTGCAGCAGTTCTTTAATGTTAGTTCTACCTGTAAAAATTAATTAACAAAATAGTGCATATTTTTCGCACTAATTTGCTAAATTTGCATCTTCATTAGGATTAACACCCCAAAATTTTGACTTTTTTAAATTTTAATTATTGGTTATGTTCAAACACAAGACACTTTCATTCGCATTCGTAGGCGCACTTACTTTGATGGCTGCTCCAATGTTTGCACAAGATGGGAATGAATATCCCGCAAATGCAGTACCCGGCAAATGTTACGCAAAATGTATCATTCCTGACGAGTACAAAACCGTAACTGAGCAAGTACTTGTAAAAGAGGAATCTAAAAAAATGCAAGTTGTTCCTGCTGAATTCGGTAACGTAACTGAGCAAATGCTCGTAAAACCAGAAGCTAAGCGTTTGATTCCTGTTCCTCCAGTTTATGAAACTGTAACAGAGCAAATGTTGGTAAAAGAAGCTGGTGCGCGTTTGGAAGTTACTGCTCCTGTATTCGAAACAGTTACAGAACAAGTACTTGACCAAGCTGAGTACACCAAAAAAACTACTATTCCTCCAGTTTACGAAACAGTAACTGAAAGAGTATTAGTAGCGGAAGCAACAACTCGTTGGGAAAAAGGTAAAAAAGATCCTAACTGTTTGTCTGCAAACCCAGATGATTGTCGCGTAATGTGTTTGGTTGAGGTTCCTGCTCAATACAAAACTGTTACTAAGCAAGTTATCAAAACTCCAGCTCAAGTAATCGAAGAGAAAGTACCTGCGGTTTACAAAACTGTAACTCGTCAAGTATTGAAAGTTCCTGCTCAAACGCGCGAAATTCCTATTCCTGCTGAGTACAAAACTGTTACTAAACAAGTTTTGAAACAACCAGCTACTACTCGCGAAGAAGCTATCCCTGCTGAATACAAAACTATCAGCAAACGCGTTGAAACTAAACCAGCTCAAACTTTGGACATCGCTATTCCTGCTGAATATGCAACTGTTACTAAAACAGTATTGGTGAAAAAAGGTGGTATGTCTGATTGGAGAGAAGTTGTGTGCGAAAACAAAGAAAACTATGGAGCAAAAGTGATCCAAGTTCAAAACGCACTTCGCGCAAAAGGATATGATCCAGGTCCAACTGACAACGTATTAGGTCCATTGACTCGCGCTGCATTAATCAAATTCCAAAAAGATAGCAACCTTCCACAAGGTCGTTTGGATGCTGAAACAATGAAAGCATTAGGCGTTCCTATGAACTAATTTAGTTGCTAAGAAATAAGATGACCCCGAATACGAAAGTATTTGGGGTTTCTTCGTTATTGTAAATTTAAGAAGCTGTTTGAATAAATAGTTCTTTCTAAAAATACAGATAAAAGGATTGTTTTTTTAGTGAAATAGTGCTTTTCCCAAACCTACGAGCGCGGACGCTCCTCTTCACAAGCGTTCACGCTTGTGAATTTGCTTAACTCAAACAGCTTCTAAGACTGTGGGTTTTAACCTATTAATTTTTCGACATCCTCTTACTCCTCCTCCAAAAATAAAACATCCATTGTAAAAGCTTTGTCTATTAAGCCAAGGCTATGCTCATTTTGTTTTAAACCAAAAGTTGTCAAGAGATTAAGGAAGATTTGCTTGCGCGTTTGGGTCAATTCTTTAAAAATAGTAACTTTATCGCGTAAATCCGCTGCATAATTTTTCGTTAAGGTCAATAAACCACTATAAAATTTTAACTCAAAAAGATTGATAACATTATCCTTTCTATCAATCAGTAAATCAATTTGAACGCCCGTAGTTTGAGATGTTCCTTTTTGATAAAAACTAGAAGTTTCGGCATAAACTCCCGAAATTCCCAAAGCCTTTTTAATTTGCGGAATATGTTTTAAACATAAACTTTCATAAGCATAGCCGCTCCAACTTTTGTATTCTTGTGTTTGACTTAACTCTACCCAAACATTTGTGCCTTTATAGGCTTTATTTTCAATGAATTGTAAGTAAAAAAGCGAATATTCGTCTGTTAAACGATACAACATTTCTTTTTTCTTTTTGCCAAATGGAAAATAAGTAGAAATAAAACCTGAGCTTATCAATTCCTCTAAACAGCGCGTAATTCCACCTCCATCAGCCAATTTGCTAAGGTTAATAATTTCGTTGCGCGTCAAACCCTGCCATTTTTGCGCTAATGCCTTGATAATCGCAATATGATTGTCTGCATTTTCAAATAAGGCGGGATATAAACGTGAAAATTCATTGTTCAACAAACCCGAAGAAGAAAAACAAATTTTTTCAATATTTTGCGCTGCACTCAAGCCTGCTTCCACTTCATTCAAATAATGCGGTATGCCGCCCAATGTCATGTACAATTCAACAATTTGATAGCGATTAAAATGAATGTTTAGGCTTTTTAAAAATGCCTCTGTTTCGCACAAATTAAAAGGAAATAAGTGAATACGCCTTGTCAAACGATTGTGTAAACCGCCTTTATGTTCCACTACTTTTTGAATCATCCAAGAGGCTGAAGAGCCGCAAATCACTACCACGATATTTTTTTGCACTGCCCAATTGTTCCAAAAAAAACTCAAACCTTTTAAAAAGTCGGATTTTCTAGTTGCCAACCAAGGCAATTCATCAAAGAAGATAACCTGTTTTTCAGTACTTTGAGCCGCTTCTAAGCAAGTAATGAGTTGTTGAAAAGCATCTAACCAACAAGTCGGCTTTTCTTTTGGAACAAGGGATTTGAAGGCTTGTTTGAGTAAATACGTGAAGTTTTTTAACTGCTCCTTGAGGGTCGCATCTTGTATGCCCGCTATATGAAACGCCATATTTTGCGCATATACTTGTTGAATTAAAAACGTTTTCCCTACGCGCCTGCGTCCTATCACAGCGACCATTTCAGGTTTATGCGAAGCTAAGGCATTCAACAAAATTTCCTTTTCCTTTTTACGACCAATTAATATATTTTCCATAATACTTCGTTATATTTGGCGAAATCTAGGCAAATATACATACATTCCGCCAAATATAAGGACTTTTTTGCTTTTAGAGAAAAAATAATTAACCATATCAAGGGGATTATACAACTGTTTTTCCCGATTTTCTTCTTTCCAATTTCTCTTAAAATCACGACAAATCATATTTCATACAAGCGAATGTAATCTCCTTCAAAAAAAACTGTATCTTTGCCGCGTTCTATTCGTATCCTCATTTTTTAATATTTTTTACTATGTCAGTAGCAAACGAAAATAAAAGAAGAATCACAACGAACACTTTGCAGAAAATGAAACAGCAAGGTGAAAAAATTGCTATGCTTACGGCTTACGATTTTTCTATGGCAGAAATTATTGATGCCTCAGGAATTGATGTGATTTTGGTGGGCGATTCTGCTTCTAATGTAATTCATGGGCATGAAACAACTTTGCCAATTACCTTAGATGAGATGATTACGCACGCCAATTCGGTGGTAAGGGCAGCAAAACGTTGTTTGATTGTGGTGGATTTGCCTTTTGGTTGCTATCAAGGCGATAGCAAAAACGCGCTTAAAAGTGCTATTCGAATTATGAAAGAATCGGGGGCGCACGCGATTAAAATGGAAGGGGGCAGACACATTGCTGATTCAATTGAGCGAATTGTGAATGCAGGAATCCCTGTGATGGGGCATTTGGGTTTGATACCGCAGTCTATTTATAAATTCGGGACATATAATGTTAGAGCAAAAAAAGAAGAAGAAGCAACGATATTATTAGAAGATGCCAAAATTATCGAGGAAGCAGGTTGTTTCGCTGTGGTACTGGAAAAAATCCCTTCAGAATTGGCAAAACAGGCTTCCGAATCGCTCAATATTCCAACAATTGGCATTGGAGCTGGTCCTTATTGCGATGGGCAAGTATTGGTAACACATGATATGTTAGGCATAAACAAGGAGTTTAGCCCACGCTTTTTGCGCCGATATGCCAATTTGCATGAAATTATGACAGGTGCTTTTGAAAATTATATCAAAGATGTAAAGGCAAAAGATTTCCCTACGATTGAAGAGTCGTATTAAGTAATGGATAATTAATAATGGAAAATGGAGAATGATTAAAATTGTTGATTATCAGGTACTTATAATAAGTTAAAAACCCGAATACTTTTAATAAAGTACTTATTTACACTGTAAATTAAGTTTTGTCGCATTTTTCCTAGTTGTCATATTGTAAATATCTTATCACGCAATGTGTTCAAGCTAATTTTGATAAGATATTTACAATATAACCCGCCCACAGAAATACCAAAAAATCTGTTTTGCACTGCACTAACTTTGAAAAATCTCTTTTACCGTTTTACGAATCCCTTGCGCAATCGAATCCGTAGGCAAGTCATTGGCATCGCTGCCAAAAGGGTTTTCGATTTCCTCGGCGATGAGTTCTAGGCTGGCAAGGGCATAAAAAACCAACACAACCATCGGAACAGCAAACCATTTTAAGGTAAAAGCATGACCAATGGGAAGCGTGATAACATATAAAAAGATGAATTTTTTGAGGAAAACACTATAAGAAAAAGGAATAGGAGTGTTGCGAATGCGCTCACAAGCTCCACAAATATCTGCAAAAGACTGCAATTCTGAATTGAGATATAAAAGGTGTGTATCGTTTATTTTACCCTGCGAATGTAAGGTTTGTACTTTCTTGAAAATTGCCAAAGCCACTTGATTAGGCGCGTGTTCGCCTTTGGTAATTTCTGCACATCCAAAATCTTTTGTTTCGTCGAACTCTTCTTTAATAAAGACTTTTCGCAAATGATTTTTCAAAACAAAGGCATAATTGGGAATCATTTGAGCAAAAAATAGACAGTTTTCCTCGTCTTTCCCCAAAATACTCCGCAATTTCATCGCTAAATTTCGACTATTATTGACCAAACTCCCCCACAACCTACGCCCTTCCCACCATCTATCGTAGGCGGTATTCGTTCTAAAAACTAACAACATAGAAAGGGCAAAACCCAACAAACCATGAAAAACAGAAATGTTTTTTAACTCGTGTTCTTTATGCAAATCCCAAACATGCAACTCCAAATAAACAACCAAACCGCTATAAACTGCCGTTAATAACATCACAGGTAATAACTTACGAAAAGTATCAGCTTTATGTAAGTGGAAAATGAAAGAAAACCATTCTTTGGGGTTGTAGTTAACCATATTAATAAATAATGCTTTAAAGTGAAAGGTGAATGAGGGAGCGAAATTACAAATTATTTATGAACTGTATGGGGATTTCTTTTAAGGAATGAAGAAATGAGCCTTGAAGTTCAAACTGTGAAAAACTTTGGCGTTTTTTTTGCTCAAAAAAAGCAACAAGCGGTGAATTGTAACCATTAGACCGCTATTTTTAACAGTTCTTGTGAAAAATATGAAAGAATCAGAAAAAAAACCTAATTTTACCCCAAAATAATTAGGAAAAATTTCATTTCCTTTCCTACATTTGCACGTTCATTTTCAATTTGTCATAATCCCAATAGTTCGAAGATATGAATAACAAATTTCTACTCGTAATTTTGGCGTTTTTCGCGCTTTCTGCTTTGGTTGGTTGTAAAAAAGATAACCCCGAAGATTGGGTTCCTCCTACTGATGAGAATCCAGCTATCGCGCTAATTTCTCCCGCTCAAAATAATTTTGTAAAGTATCGTGGTGATGAAGTTACCGCTACTTTCCGCTTAGATGATAATGAGCAACTTAAAAATTTCCGCGTAATAGGGCAAACTTATGATGACAAGGATAATCCTATTGGTACGGAATACATTGTGGTAGATGAGCAAGTAAGTGGTAAGCATATTACTAAATCTTTCACTTATACGATTCCTAACCCTGTTTCTTTGCCTGATTATTTTAAAGTGCGCTTGACGGCTTATGCCTTTGATACAAAAGGTGCGTATGCCGCAGCAGCAATTTGGGTGAGCGTAGTGCCTGACCCTATTTTACCGGGTGTTTATACCGTTCAATCTTACACAGGCGGAAAACTGTATAGTGCGCAAAGTGCTTATGCAGCGAATAACAAACACCGTTTGACCTTTTTGTATGGCTTATTTCCGCCAACAGGAGGCTCAAATTCAGTAGATTTGCAAGAGTATTCTTCGGTTGCTGGCACTTTCAGTCGCGTGTTAAAATCGCCTAGTAACATGGCTGCAAACCAAAGTAATTATTTTGTAGTAACCAATGCAACTGCTTTTAACTACAATTTAGCTACTTATGAAACCTTGCAACAAGCCTTTGCTTCGGCTTCTATTTATTATAACACGACCCCCGCTTTAAATGCAGGTGACATTTTAATTATGACACTTCCTCCTTCTTATAATGTAAATGGAGATGTAATGTATGGCGCTGTGCGTGTAAATACCGTAAATGATGATGCTACAGGCGATTTAGACGATTATTTGGATATTGATTTCAAATATACAAGACAATAAATAGCAATTGACTTGCTTGCGCATTTTGCGCATATAAAAGCGAAAACACTGTTTGTATTATACAAACAGTGTTTTCGCTTTTATGCTAAAAATAAGATAAATTCTCCCAATAAGGTGGGCGTTGGGTAAATTTATACAAAATTATTACATAGTTTCCATTTTAGCCCTAAAACCAAACAATAGAACTTATTGGAAAACATTGTTATCTTTGTTTTAGCCTTTTATTAAGCG
This sequence comes from Bacteroidia bacterium, assembly GCA_046160275.1. Lineage (GTDB taxonomy): Bacteria > Bacteroidota > Bacteroidia > J057 > J057 > JBJXHA01. The sequence goes on from JBJXHA010000403.1 coordinate 19,283, forward strand.
AATTATCAGAACCTTTTTGTGAATTCACCAATGCGAATTTTTCAAATATTTCTTCAACCCTCTCATCTATTTCGTATCAAGACTGCTGTTTTTAACAGTTTTTCCAAAACTGTCCAGCTTTTACTATTAGATGTAACGACTATTTTTGTACTGCTTCTTGTGTTTCACTTTCTTTGTGCTTATTTGGGGCAGATAGAGGAAGTGAGAATTCCAATTATTACGTCTTACCTATTCATAGTTGTGTGTTACCTAACTATCTTCTTATTAAAAGAAAGAGCCGTATTATTTTTTATTTTTGGCGGAATCTTACACGTCAGTATTTTGTCTTGGTATTGGGAGGCAAATTCGATGGCTTGTACTTTTATTCTAGGTTGCGCGCTTTCGGGAATGACCTATTGCCAACAAAATAAGCAACTGGTTTGGCTCATTGTTTTTATCTCAATTACAGCCCTATATTTTAACCTATTTCATGCGGATAATTGGCAAATTCTTCCTTT
>JBJXHA010000404.1:0-8228 GCA_046160275.1 Bacteroidia bacterium
ACTATTGTTAATGAAGATGCTTCAAGCCATATACAAGTTTCTGATTTTCATGTTTTTAACGAAAGGTATGGCGTTTTTGAAGGCTCAATTACAGGGCAATCACGAATTGAAATCAACGAAAAAGAGGACTTTACGGAGTTTAGGATTTTAGGACCGCAAAAAGTGGCTGCATTAATGTGTCAGAACCCTGACATAGGCGAGCCTACGCCCGATTATTTAACAACCGCCTATATCAAATTAAATGAAAAAAATGGCTTTGCAAAAATCCCTTCAGTAGGGGTTGCTGTATTAATAAAAGCGGATAAACTAGCAGTAGCTAAAGGCATTTACGAGCCTTATTCAAAAGAATTTGCAGAAATTGTAAACTTTTCGAGTTCTAATAAAGACGTTTCTTTTATGCAAATTCTGCAAATGGAAAATGTTACGCTTGCCTACGAAGGGAAAAAAAATTACCCCATTAATCAACTCTACGAACTTCAAAAGAGATTAATAGAACGCTTCCCGATAGGATTAAAACAAGTACTAGAAGGATATTTTGAAGAATTAATGAATGTTACGATTCACCTCATTGATAAAGGATTTCTAAGGGTAAGTATGACAGATACGGGAATATTTAAAGGATTTTACAAAAAAATCTTAGAAAAGTTGCCAAAGGGAACGACAATAAAAGCTACCTCATTACCAAGTGAAAAGTATTTATGGTCAAAAGATGATGATACCTTGAAACAAATAGAAAACTTCGTGAAGGATGGAGGGAAAATGATTCGTTTTTTCTTTTTATATAATGAAAATAAAACGATCCCCGAACAATATGAAGTAATACAAAAACACTTTGAGGCATATGGTCAAGAAGAAAGCCAAGTAGCCGTATATCTTGTCTTTTTCACCAACTTGTCTGACGAAGAACAAAGAGATTTAGATTATTTGATTGCGACTACTTTCCGCCCAAATCATTCACTGCCCCCTCTTTCTTGGGAAGTATATGTTACAAACTCTTTATTGGTGAAAGAGCTTCTAGCCTATTCTAACGAGGAAAAGCACGAAGAGTTTGATAAAAAATTTCAAGCTTTAGAAAACCTCAGCTCAGACAAACTACAAAAGGTGGATGAAACCTGGTTGGACAACAATATTCCCAAACAAGAATAAGCAAATTTAAAATGGGACTAAAATATTTGGACTGACTTTTGCGTTACTGTTCTTTAGATTTAGTAAGGCTTCTCAAAACCTTGCTAGGGCTGAAAAACGCATCTTCTATTTTATCTATATGAAACAACAGTTGTTATTGGTTTTCTTTTTTTGCATGGTGCTAGGTGCTTTTGCGCAGCCTGGTACGGTCGTAAATCCTCCTGTAAAAGCGGATAGTGTGGTGGATTCTTTTGAAGGAACTTTGGAGTATGTGGTGGAGATTAAGGGACCTGAATCGGGCTTTATTATGGAAAATGAGCCGAATACGCGCATGCAAATGCACATTAAAGATAATAATTATATCGTGAAACTATTGGGAGGACGCTACCCCAAAATGTTTATGTATGTAGCCGATTCCAATTATGAGTATAGTTTAGATTTGAAAGACAAACGCGCTTTTCGTGCATCTGCTTATAACAATAAGGAAATGAAGCCTATGGCGAAGCGACCTGCGGCAAAACCTACGGGTAAAGTGGAAAAAGTAAATGGCATTGAATGTCAGATTTATCAGTCGGAGCATGACAGCGCGAAGTTTACTTTTTATGTAAGCGATAAATATCGCGTGAATAAACGATTATTTAAGGTAAACACACGAGCCCAGGCAAATTATTTGGTCAATGGCTTGAATGGGCGGATTCCCTTAAAAATCATTAAGCGAGAAAAGGGACTGATGATGACTACGACCCTAAAAAGTATCAAACCTGAAAAATTTGAACCTGAACAATTTCGTATTCCCCCCGATTTTACGGTGTATAAAATGGATAGGCGATATTAGGGGCTAATTCATTGTTCATAATAAGTTTATTTTCCGCCTTTATGAGATGCAGTAATGCTCCATAAAGGCGGATTTTTTGCGTATGCTTTGCGGGGTAAAATTTCTCGTTTTTTAGTGAGGGAATTAAGTCCCACGCTAAAAAATGAGAAACTTTACGAGAGGTTTACAGTAAATAAAAGGTTTAGCAATGTCCAAAAAAAATGTAGTTTATTGCGCCAAATTTGTCTAAAATTTTTGGCAAATTTTGCATTTCTACTTGTTTTTTTCTAAAAAAGCCTTACCTTTGCCTATCCATTTTTAAATTATATTTCTTTATGAAAAAAACATTCTATTACATGTTAGTTATGGTATTCGCGGCTACATTCGCATTAGGTTGTGGTAGCAAAGGCGAAGAAGCTGCTAAAACAGAAGGCGGCGATAACAAAGAAGCGGCGGCACCTGCGGCAGAAGCAAAAGCGCCAAAGGATTTGATTGCAAGAGCTTGGCACATGGATGCAGATAAAATTGAAATGCCTGCAAACGCAAAACCTGAGCAAATCGAAAAAATGAAAGCGGCTATGCAAACGATGGTATTTGAGTTCAAAGCTGATGGAACAAGTACTGTTTCTGGCGGACCAGACAAATCAAGATCAGGAAAATGGAAAGTTTCTGACGATGGTAAAACCTTGACGATGACAGATGAGAAAGGCAAAGAAGATACAAGTGCTATCGAGGCTTTGAGCGAAACAGAATTCGTTATCGCAACCAAAGGTGGTAAAATTCATTTGAAACCTTAGGATTTTCTTTCCAAATAACAAAGCGCGATGCAGTTTCCTGTGTCGCGCTTTGCTTTTGAAGTCGAGTTAAATCTATCTTATTTTACTAAGACTACTTTGGCAATTCCCAATTCTTTGTTAGTGATTACCTTCACCCAATACGTTCCCGCCTCCAACTTTTGCAAATCTATAGGTTGAGAAGCGTTTGTAAGTGCAGTACGAACCACTTCTTTGCCTAATACATCATAAATGGCAACGAAACTATTTTCCGTAGGTAGGAAGTCCGTTTCCAAGGTGATGATACCCGTAGTTGGGTTAGGATAGATGCGAACATTTTGCGTAACAGGTTTATCTAATCCTACGCTATAAGCTACGGTAATTTGAGCAGACGCAGAACTCGTACAAGCCCCTCCATTTGCCGTCAAACTCACCGTATAAGTACCTGCTTGTGTGTAAGTATGACTAGGATTTTGTAGCGTAGAAGTATTTCCATCGCCAAAATTCCATGCCCAAGCAGTTGCACCTTGCGAATTATCTGTAAAATTCACTGTAGCCCCTGAATTTAGGTAAGTAATATTGGTGCTAGGCGAAAATGCTGCACTCACATTGCCGCTTCCATTTGCCGTAACGCTTACTTCATTACGAACACAAGGCGAACCATGTTCCACTAACCAGTCATAAAAATAGTAATATTTGCCCGTACCTACACTTGAATTTTTGATAGAAATTACCTCATCTATTTTATAAGGATAAGTTACCCCAGCGTCATTTCTATACAATTTACATAATGAACCTGTCAATCCTAAGAAATAATTATTTCCTGGAGAAACAGCAAAGTTAAGCGAAATAAGTTGCTCACCTATCACCATGTCTATTGTATCAGAGGCAACAATCGCACCTGCTGCATTTTTTAATATAACAATACGCGACCCTGCTGTTTGGGCATACACTCTCACTTGTTTAATAATACAATTATGGAAGGCATCAAAAATTAGCCCTGGAGAAGGATTATTTTGATAAGCCCCAATGCCACCCGAAGAATCCGCTTTACCTATGGCTTGTGAGCGAATCAAGTCCACATAAAAAGTTTGCGTTCCGTTAATAGGTTGGGTAACAAAAGGTGACCCTGTTCCCAATAAATTACCCCCTAATGGCGCGTCATACCAAGCAATTGTTCCTTGTGTATTACTTGATGCCGTTAAAGTTGCAGGTTGATTGGTGCAAATATTTCCCACACTTGCCGCCAAAGGCGTATAAGAAGGAATTAAGGTAAAAGTTGTGTTTGTTTTGTTGTTTTGAGGTTGTTGGTCTGTGCCATTATTCGGTCTTTTTACTTCGATTAAAAGTTGATGAGGACCCACTGAAAGTAGTTGATTCGGCAATTGAACATCAATTACATCGCCATGTGTCAACAAACCTGTCCATTGAATAGAGTCAATCACTAAATTATCGTAATTGAACACAATCCAAGCAGAAGTCAAGTCATTCATACCTGTATTTTCCAATGTTAAAATAGGCGCAATGCTCGACTTACAAGTAGGACTCGTAATGCCTGTAATTTGTAAAGCGCCCGCATTCAGCAAATTATTTGCAGCGGTTGGCGTATTTCCTTGTTGTATTAAATAATCATAAGCAGCTTTCACATTGATAATTCCCATACCGAAATTATTGTCTTCGCCTGCTACCCCTAAATCGGTACATGTATAATACAAAGCCAGTTTTAATTGCGTTCCTGTTAAGGTAGGAAACGCCTCTTTTAGTAAAGCAATCGCGCCCGCAGCATGAGGCGCAGCCATAGAAGTACCTGTAAATTCTGCATAACCATTGTTTAATACGCAAGAACGCACATCGGTACCAGGTGCAGAAACTTCAGGTTTAATTAGCAAAGAACCTGTACCCCCACAAATAGAAGGACCGCGACTAGAAGAAGAGGCGATAGGAAGGGTAGAAAGATTTCCGTTCAAATTTCCCACACAAAAAACATTTACCAAATCGGTACTAATATTTTTAGGAGGTGTAATCGTAGAAACGCCGCTTCCTTCATTTCCTGCCGAAAAAACAACCGCAATCCCTGCTGCTTCTGCCGCATTCAGGATATTGATAATGGTATTATTGGTACATTCATTTGTGATATTATTGTCATACCAAGAATTGTTAATGGCAGCAGGTTGGTCAGCAATTGTGTTAGGATTATTGTCAGGATCAATTGCCCATTGAATATCAAGGTATTTATTACTCCATGAACATAATCCAGGGCTGGCAATCCATCTTGCCCCAAAAGCTACACCAATCGTATCTTTGGTAATTGGATCTAAGCCTACCATTGTTCCCACTGTATGCGTACCATGATCTCCGCAGTTTCTAGGATTTGTACCACCTGAGTTAGATTCATGCCATGCTTGGGCAGCAGGTGCGTAATTTCCTTGGTATTGTGCCTTGATTGCGGGGTGATTTTTATCAACACCTGTGTCAATGCTCATAACCATTTTACCAAAACCTGTATAACCCAATGCCCAAACCAAGTGCGCATTAATGGCAGTCAAGCCCTTTTCTCTTGAACCTACGGCAGTTCTCGCTTTTGTTTCTGCACATTTTTCTTCAAAATCCTCTAATTGCGCAGGCGAATCCCAATCAATCACCGCCAAATCCTCACGCATACTCAAGGCATAAATGGCATCGGCTGTTAATTCTGCGAAAATAATATTCGTAATCCAAGCAGGTTGAACCCCTCTAACTCCTTGCAATTGTTGCATTTGCGTCAATACAGCGGGTTGTGTAGCTGCTGCTTTTGCCTTTAAGGTAGTAATCAACTCAAATGTTCTCTCTTCTAATGTAGCTTTACGGCGATAAAACTCCATGTCCATCGCACGCACATCAACATAATCCTTCAAGCTAATCATCACAGGATGATAGGCGGTGGGATAAAGAGAAATACGCTTTTGAAGTCCACTTGCAATTTTATTAGGGTTACTAAGCAGTTGAGCCTGCATTTTTGCCCCTAATAAAAACAAGAACATCATAAATAAGCAAGAAAATATTCGTTTCTTCATAAATAGAATGGATAAATGAGAATGTACAATAGACTAATTTTGGTAAGGGAAACGTAGTTTTTTCTCAAAAGTTTCCTTCCTTTGAAAATTTTGGTAAAAATAGAAGTTCATAAGTTGAAATACAAATAGTATTTTAACGGAAAAAAGAAGTTTTTTTGCCAATTTAAGACAAAGAAGAAACTTCATTTAAAAATAGTTTGTTTAAGATTTTGGCTTAGGTGCTAATATTTTCTTAATTTCGCCACTTCGAATGGAAATGTAGGAGAAGGCGGTTTGTTCATTGTTTACTGTTAATTGTTTACTATTTATGAGTAATATTCAAATACGAGTATTTGCGACAGGTGGAACTTTCGATAAAGAGTATGATTTGTTGCGCGGAATGTTGTATTTTAAGGATACACACCTTCCTGAAATGTTTTTGCAAGGTCGCTGTACGATAGACCTTCAACTGCGAACTTTAATGATGATTGATAGCTTAGAAATGACCGATGAAGACCGCGAACTTGTTGTAAGTAATTGCAAAAAGTGCGAGGAAGATAAAATTATTTTGACGCATGGCACGGATACGATGGTAAAAACAGCAGAAGTGTTGGCAAAAAAAATTAAGGACAAAACGATAGTGATTACAGGCGCGATGATTCCGTATAAATTTGGTAGCTCTGATGGTTTTTTTAATTTGGGAAGTGCCTTGGCTTTCGTACAAACGCTGCCTCATGGTATTTACATTGCCATGAACGGGCGATATTTTAACTGGAATAATGTACGGAAAAATTACAAAACAGGGATTTTTGAGGAAATAGAAGCTGCAAATTCTTAAACAATGGAAAATAAACTCATTACGGCATTAAAATCCTTCTCCTCGGCACAGTTGCGCAGTTTGCGAGATTTTGTCTTGTCGCCCTATTTCAATAAAAATGAAACCCTTAGCAATTTGCTACTGTTTTTGATGGAACAAATTCAGTCGGAGTTGCCGATTACTGATGAGGTATTGTTTTCGCATCTTTTCCCAAATGAACTTTTTGATAAAACCAAAATTTCCAAAATTCGGTACAAGGCTTTTATTTTAGTTGAAAAATTTATCCAACAGCAACTATTGAAAAATAAACCTATCGAGTCATTAATTTTGTTGCTAGAATATTACACTGACCATAATTTGACAGACGAATTTAACGCAATTTATGGCAAACTAAATGAGCAACAAAGTATTGATAATCAAAGAAATAGCGATTATTATTATCTCAAATTCTTGATAGAAGAAGCAGCTTCTAGGCGAGTTACACAAAACCAAGAACGACATCAGCCGCCCCACTATGAAAAGGTGGAGGAAAATTTGAACATCTTCTTCATTGCCCGAAAATTGGAGTTGGTTTGCCACGCCCTAAGCCGTAGCAAGGTTGTTACCGTAGCCTTTGAACCCGATTTGTTGCCAGATGTAATTCGCCACATTGAAAGTAATTTAGACATTTTGCAGCACCCTGCCATCAATGTTTATTATCATTTGTATTTGATGCTAAAAGAGCCTGAAAATACTGCATATTTTTATGATTTTCAGCAGATTATCAACGAAAATGAGGGCTTTTTTTCTGCCAAAGAAAGGAAGAATTTTCATGCCTATTTGCAGAATTATTGCATTGCCAAAATCAATACAGCAGATAAGGAATTTGAATATATTTTATTTCAATTGTATGACCAACATTTGCAAAATGGCTCTCTTTTTACCGAAAAAGGGGAATTGTTGCACACGAGTTTTAAAAACATCGTGATTTTGGCTTTGCGCTTGAAGGAATTAAAATGGTCGGAGGATTTTTTGGAGAAGTATAAAAATTATTTACCCGAAAATACGCGACAAGATACCTATCAATATTGTTTGGCAAAACTTTATTTTACACAAAAGCAATATCAAAAAGTATTAACTTGTTTGCATACTGCTGATTTTCAAGATGTTTTTCAAAATATTTCGGCTCGCCGCCTTACGATGCTTACCTACTATGAGTTGCAAGAATGGGCAGCCTTAGAAGCGATGCTGAATAGTTTTCGTGTGTTTCTGCACCGCAACCAAACCATCGCCGAGACGCATAAAATTTCTTATCGAAATTTCGCTAATTTTCTCAAAAAACTGTACGAACTCCCGCCAAATCGCCCCGATTTATGGCAAAAGCTCTCCCAAAATCTACAAAAAACAGCCGCCGTTTCCGAGAAAAAGTGGCTGCTGGAGAAGTTGGAAGAGAAAAACCTTTCTGAAAAAAGCCTTTGATGTTCGTTTATTTTCACCTAAGTATTCGGCAGAAATTAGTTTGTGTTATCTTTTATTATAAAATACTAATTATCAATACTTTACACCTATTTACTGATAACTAATAACTGTTAATTGCTTGTATTGAGCTTGTCGAAATGTTCACTGATACTTATTCCTTAGCAATCATTTTACTCCACGCTTCCCATCAAATCGTATTCTGTGGCATC
>JBJXHA010000405.1:0-9634 GCA_046160275.1 Bacteroidia bacterium
TGCAAGTTATCGGGCAGCTAAAGCAGCCCGTACAGCATTACATTTTTACCTCTACCAAACTATCATATTGAGCAATCAATTGCCCTGCATTAGATAAGTCATTTTGGCTTACATCATATTGATACAAATGTTCTCCCGTACTGATATACAATAACTTAGAATTAGGCGAAAAGGCAATACCCGCAGCACCGTCACAAGCTAAATTAACCGAATCAAAATTACTTAATAAACCTGTGCATCTATCAAAATCATAGATTTGCACCTTCCCACAATCGTATTTTGCATATTTTGAACCATCAGGTGAAAAGCAAGTTTGCCATTGCGAAATAGGATTCCCTACGTGCGTATTTTGGCTGCCTTCGTAACTAACACCAATGGGATTTAGCAAAAACCGATGAAAAACAGTAGAATCTGTACTTTTTAATAATATCCACCAATCGCGCCCATTGCCATGTTTGGTTGCAGTTATACCACCTACTTCAAATTGTCCCGACAAAATCACTTGGTTTTTAGCGATAACATTTCCATTTGGGTAATTCGCAGAATGTTCTAATAGCGTATAATATAAATTAGGGATAAAATAATAGTTCCCATTTTTTACATCTGCTCCTCCATGTATTAAATAGTATAAGTTGCTATCTGTTGGGTGGGGCAAAAACATTGCACCTTGAATAGAGGGGCTGCCATAAAGCCATTGAGATGCAACGCCCTCTGGATTTAAACCGCTACCATTCGGAAGAATGGTATTATTAGCGTTTGCAATACCTAAGCCGTTCGTATAAAAAAGTAACTCTCCTTCTGGGTTTGAAACACAAGCAATAGTTCTACTCATACTTAAAGCTAATGATCTATGTGTTAATTTTAACGAATCGTTTGTAAAAGCAACCTGGCTACAATTTAAGCCGCTTTGCCAGCATTGATACCCAAATACCCAATGATTATCGTATTTTTGGGCATGGGCGATAGAAAGCAATAACACCAAGTAAATGCCTATTTTTTTCATAAAAGCGCAGGGAATGAATAAAAGAGGGGATTGTTTCATAAAATGAATAATTTATCTATTTCCAAGAGCTAGGAAAAGCAAAGATAAACAAATGTGAGGGAGAAATGCAAGGGAATCAAGCAATTATGTGATTTGTTTTATCATTTTCACAAGAAATAAGAGCAGAAAAAGCGGTAACCACACATATATCATTTCACTTTTAAGAACTTCTAGCCCCCATTCGCTAAAAAATTGAGAGAGGTGCATGGGCGAAACTTGAATGACGCGCCAAGGCAGGAAAATACGTTCATCATTCCAAGGGGAAAATAAGGCAATGCCATGCCCACCCGTAGTCATCGCGTCTAATATGCCATGCGTACTGATGATAGTTCCTAAAAAAAGCCAAAGTTTTACAAAAGTTGTCTTTTGATGTGTGCGTACAATGATCGTCAATAGGGCGGAAAGCAGGAAGGCAAAACAAAAGGAATGAATAAAGCCGCGATGTCCCCAAAAACTACCATAAGGAATGCCCGCATAAAAGCCTAAGACATCTAAGTCGGGCAAGGAGGGCGCAATCGTAGCCACTGCAAGAAAAATGCTTGTACGCCAATCTTTGGGCATCATCAGTGCCGCGCCTAGCCCTACGAGAGAATGTGTAATGATAGAAGCCATTTTTTAGGGGATATGTAATGGATAATTAATAATTGAGAATGGATAATGACATTAACTTATTTATTATCAATATTTTGAAAAAAAATAACAACATAAACTAATTCTTACTAAGTACTTATATTGCAGATTTACCACCCTTGATTGCTTAGTAATGCGAACAAAATAAGTTACTCATGTCAAAAGTGTATTTACCTTATAGTCAAAATTTCACTTCTGATAACTGTTTACTGATAATTGCCCACTGATACTTATTTTATGTAAAGAGCGTTCCACCCTTTCTTATGGTTTGGAACGCTCTTTATGTGAGTTTTGTGCTTACTCCGCACTTTTCCCTCTAATCCAACGCCAAATTGCGGCAGCCCCAGCCGCGATTGCCACAAAAATTATTTTGGCAAATTTCGCAAAAAAGGCAAAGAAACCCACTTTTGCAAGCACCTTACCCGCCACAAGTCCGCCAATTGTCCATGCAGCCACTTTATCAACACTAGGGTCAAAGTCGCTGTATTTATTTCCTTCACCAAAGGTAGCACTTTCGATAATTCGATTGATTTGCGGTTTAATTTTATTCAAATCGCTCATAGCACCTACGGCATTTAAAGACAAAACACCTTTACGCCCCAAGACGCGAATCCCATAGTTTAAGGTGTGTTCTTCTTCTGCATCACCAAAACTAACTTCTTTTGCCCAATGTAAGGCTTTGTGTGAAGCATCATAATGCGGATTATCAGCCCAACCAATCAACTTAATTGCAGGATAACCCTGCTTTATGCGCTCTTGGTTGTCTAGCTCTGTATCTTCTTTCATTTGCTTCAACAAATCATCATAATTAATGTCATTTGCATCTTTGTCCTCCACATAACCAATTTCCTCATAATTCACCACAAATGCCCAAGCAGAATCAGTAATAGGGTTGCCATTTTCAGGAAACAACATCCCCAGTACGGAAGGTTGCGGAGGATTTCCCCATAAATCTTCCAAAACAGTGCGGCTTTGCGCAGCATTCAAAAATTTAAAACCTGAAGGCACTTTTACTTTTGCTACTTTTCCTTCTAATTCAATCTCGCCTGTTTCATATTTTAGCGAGCGACTTACAGAGTCCAAATGTTGTAAAAGCATCAACTGATAGGCTTCTCCATCTAATTGCGTAACTTTACCCTGCTTTTCGGCAGGCACGGGCTTCTCTTTTTTTGCCAAAACAAGCAAGGGCAAGCAAAGCAGAAATAGCCCAAGTGTGAGTGTAGAAAAAACTTTCATTCTAAAAAAATTAATAGTAAAATAGCGTTGACAAATATCGTATTTTTTGAGAAAAATAATAGCAGAAGTTGAAAAATAGTTAACTTATTTTCGGGGATGATACATCGCCAAGATGCTTTTTAGGTATTCGCTATTAAGGTGTGTGTAAATTTCGGTAGTCGTAATAGATTCATGCCCAAGCATTTCCTGCACAGCACGCAAATCGGCACCGCCTTCTACGAGGTGCGTGGCAAAACTATGTCGAAAAGTATGCGGGCTGATATTTTTGGTAATTCCTGCCGCTAGTCCAAGTTCTTTTACAATCTTAAAAATAGAAATGCGCGAAAGTTGTTTTCCGCTAGGATTCAAAAATACAAGGTGTTCGTAGCCTTTTTTAGCTATCACTTTCACATTTCTTACTTCTTGTAAATAAATTTGTAGCCATTCTATCGCGTATTCACCAAGCGGCACGAGCCTTTCCTTACTCCCCTTCCCTATCACTTGTAAAAAACCTTCTTCAAAAAACAAATTGCTGAGTGCCACATTCGACAACTCTGAAACGCGCAAACCCGAAGAATACAACAATTCTATCAAGGCACGATTTCGAATGCCCGAAGTTTTAGTCGTGTCAATTTTCGCGAGTAAAGCCTCGATTTCAGCAACCGTAAGAACGACAGGAAGTTTGGGGTGGAATTTGGGCGAACTCAACTGTTCGGCAGGGTTATGTGTGCAGAGGTTTTCGTTTTGCAAAAATTCATGAAAATTGCGAACGGTAGCGATATTTCGGGCAATGCTTCTTTCCGACAAAAAGCAATCTTCTACCAAATGTTGTAAAAAATCTCGAATGAGGGAAATCGTTACCTTTTCGGGAGAATCTATTGTACGAATCAAAAGCATGTATTCTTTATAGCGTTGAATATCATGCACATAGCTAATATAGGTGTTTTTTGAGCCGCCTTTTTCAATTTGTAGGTACAGCTCATATTCAGAGAAGGCGTGAATCCAAGTAAGTAACATCATAACAAAAATTTAGACCTTGCAAGTTGGAACACTTTGCAAGGTCTAATTTGAGCAGAAGACGAGACTCGAACCCGCGACCCTCACCTTGGCAAGGTGATGCTCTACCAACTGAGCTACTTCTGCTTGTTTTTATTTTGGTGGTGCAAAGGTATGGTGACTTTTTGGGTTTTCCAAATATTCTAGCCCTTTTTTTCAGACTTTTTTTTATTTTTTTTAGCCATTATTTCTTTGTTTTTGATAATGAGGAAGTTGCGTCGCGTTTATTTTAGAAAATTGTTTGCCATAAAAAAAACAGCTACCTTTGTGCAAGTATTTATCCTTAGGCAAATATGCAAGTTTTCATTAATAAAAAAGCACATCAAACCGCGCAAGCAACCTTAAACGACCTACTTACAGAGATTCAGTTTGCAACTACCCGCGGAATAGCGGTTGCCGTTAACGACAAAGTAATTAGCAAAAGTCAATGGGCTGATTTTTTATTGAGCGAAGCCGATAAAATCACCATTATTCGTGCGACACAAGGCGGCTAGTTTGCCAAAAAAGAAAGATTAACCGCGAATTTCAAAAAAAATCCAAGAAGTTTTCGTACCTTTGCACGCTATTTAGTAGCTACACTAGCTTCTCATTTCTCACAATAAGCATTTTACCAAACATGGCATTGCCGCCAAACAAGCATCTGAATATGACAGAGAATCCGTACTTGAGTTTTTATGACACCGTTGGCAGAATTAGAGGGGATATTCCTGCCATGAAACTATTTATCCATGCCTACCAAGAAATACCTTGCTTAATGGATGCTGTTTCTGAAGAAACCTATTATTATCACTACGAAACAGTGATGGATATTCTTCTTTCTGATTATGGACACCTTGCAGACCAAGACATTAAAACAAAATATTTAGATGTTGAAAAAAATATATTTTTTACTACCGAACAGTATTCTGACATAAAAAATGGAATTGCCGTTTATTTTCAACGAGGAGAATACCGCGCGGAATTGGATAGCAAACACAACCTTACTGCAAATAATGAAAAGGGTTATTATAATGCTTTTTATAATGTCAATATCTTTTATTTAAAAGGAAAACTTGCGCTTGCCGAAGAAATGATGCAGAAATTTCAGAAGGCGATGCTTACCGTAAGAACTGCCTCTACTTTAAATATGGTGTGCAAGGACTCTGACTATTATTTATATCCCTTCGAAATTAAAAAGCCAAACATCAACATTGAATTGAATTATGGAGAAGAATTTGCCCCAATTCATGAAAAGATTTTTGGTACACTTAGCACAAAAGATAAACAAGGCGTAGTTTTATTGCATGGTTTACCAGGTACAGGCAAAACGCATTATATTCGTTATTTGATTAATTCCTTGAAAGACAAAGAGTTGATTTATGTACCGCCCGATATGGCTTATGCACTTTCTGCCCCCGATTTTCTCCCTTTTTTGATGAAACATACCAATGCTGTGTTAATCATTGAAGATGCAGAAAACATTATCAAAGACCGACAATTCCAAGACAATCAAGCCGTTGCAAACTTACTCAACCTTTCAGATGGTTTGTTAGGAGATTGTTTGAATTTACAAATCATTGCCACTTTTAACAGCGACATTACCCGCATTGATTCCGCTTTGCTAAGAAAAGGCAGGCTCATTGCGCAATGGAAGTTCGATAAACTTTCGCTGGAAAATGCACAAAGACTTTCGCAAAGTTTGGGCTATGATAATATTTTAACCGAGCCGATGACTTTGGCAGATATTTATGGGCAACAAGAGGTTTTGCCAAAACAGCACGAAGTTGTCAAGAAAATAGGATTTTAAAATTGGTTCAATAAAATGAAAAGAGAAGTATTTATCGTAGCCGCAGTACGCACGCCTTTAGGCTCATTTGGCGGAGGGCTTGCGGGTGTTTCTGCTACCAAATTAGGTGCCGCAGCTATCAAAGGCGCGTTGGACAAAGCGGGCATTTCTGGCGAATTAGTGCAAGAAGTGTTCATGGGAAATGTGCTTTCCGCAGGTTTAGGACAAGCTCCTGCTCGCCAAGCCGCTATTTTTGCTGGGATTCCTAAGCACGTTGTATGTACAACTGTAAACAAAGTGTGTGCTTCGGGCATGAAAGCGATTATGTTAGGGGCGCAAAGTATTTTGCTAGGCGACAATGACATCGTGGTAGCTGGAGGCATGGAAAATATGTCGGCTGTACCTTTTTATTTGGAAAGCGCACGTTATGGCTATAAATATGGCAATAACACTTTGGTTGATGGACTTCAAAAAGATGGTTTGACAGATGTTTATCACAATAGCTTGATGGGCGTTTCGGCTGAATTATGTGCCAAAACGTATAACATCACTCGTGAGCAACAAGATGCTTTTGCCGTTCAATCTTATACAAGGTCAGCGAAAGCTTCAGAAGCAGGAAAATTTGAGGCAGAAAAAGTGCCTGTATTGATTCCTCAACGCAAAGGCGAACCTGTGGCTTTTACTACTGATGAAGAATATACAAAAGCTGATTTTAAAAAATTTCCTGTTTTAGGCACTCCTTTCCAAAAAGAAGGCGGAACAGTAACAGCAGCAAACGCTTCTACGATGAATGATGGTGCAGCAGCTTTGGTGTTGATGAGTGGCGAAAAAGTACAAGAATTGGGCTTAACTCCGCTTGCTAAAATTTTAAGTTATGCTGATGCTGCGCAAGAACCAGAATGGTTTACAACCGCTCCAGCAAAAGCACTTCCTAAAGCGATTGCAAAAGCAGGTATCACGCAAGACCAAATAGATTTCTTCGAAATTAATGAGGCATTTTCTGTAGTAGCTTTGGCAAACAACCAGATTTTGGGCTTAGACGCTGAAAAAGTAAATGTTTGGGGAGGCGCGGTTTCTTTAGGACACCCATTAGGTTGTTCAGGTGCAAGAATCATCGTTACTTTGGTTAATGTATTGAATACAGAAGGCGGAAAAATTGGTGCGGCAGGCATTTGTAATGGCGGCGGCGGCGCATCTGCAATGGTAATTGAGAAAGTATAAATTGTTTTAATATAGCATGAAAAGGTCGGAACTTCTTGAAAGCTCCGACCTTTTGTCTATTATTCTTTTTATTCTTTCACAACCTTTATCGTTTTTTGTTGCGTAGTAGTCTGTAAATCAAGGAAATAAATCCCCTTCGCAAAATCACTTAGGTCAATCGTTTCTTCTTGACTTCCTATTTGTAAACGCATATTTTTCTGCCAAACTATCTGCCCAAGCGGATTCATCAGCGTTAAGGTTGCGGTTTCCTCTTTTTCATTTTCAAGCGAAATGGAGAGTTTATCAGAAACAGGATTGGGGTAAACCTTCATAGAAAAAGAAGGGCTAAGGGGCATTTCCTCCCTACAAGCAGGGTCTTTTCTTACCACCCTCCCTACTGAAGTTCTTAGGCAACCATTGGGATAATAGGCTTTTACAGAAAATCCTTTACTTGTTTTCACATTATCAATCGTAGCCAAATAAGTAATATCAGAACTAATCGGATTGGCTACGCCCGACTGATGCCATGAATAAACAGGTGAACCGCTTGCCACGTTTACAGTCAATAATTGTGAAGCGGAAGGTTGTCCATTGTAGCAAAGATAAATAATATTCCCTACTCCTGTTGGCGTAATGGTAGGCAAAGGTGCTGATTTAATGGTAATATTTACGGGATTAGAAGCAGGAGAAAAACAGCCATTCACTCCTTTTGTCTTGGCTGTATAAGTAGCCATTACCCCACTAGTATTTCCAATCGTTATAGGTGCTGAAAGATTGGTAGTTAAAGTAATTTGTGTATTATCCTTTAACCATTGCAAGTGTGTACCTGTTACATTGCTAGGAGTTAAGGTAACAGTAGTACCCTCACAGATGGGCACATTTCCAACACCAATAAAAGCAGTTGGGCTAGTTGTTGTAATAGTAGGAGGTAAAGGCGAAGTCAACAAATTTGCCTCCATTGAGTCTATTTTTGTACAACCTGTTGCAGTTACGGTTGCCAGCACATAATATTTTTCCGTAGGGTTGGTTAAGGTTAAAACAGGATTAGAAATCAATGGATTAGACAAGCCTGTGGTAGGGTACCAAGAATAAGTATAGGTTGATACATTTTGCGCACCAATCGTTACCGAAGTGCCTAAACAAATACTTCTATCTGAACCTGCTTGCGTATTAGGCAAACCCCAAAAACTTACCCCAAAAGTATCAGAAATAGAGGAACATCCGTTAATATTTTTTGCCGCTACGCTATAAACACCCCAACCCGAATTAAGCACAAGCGAGGGATTTGTTTCCCCCAATAAATCAAGTCCATTACGCTGCCATTTCAGCGAATCCAAAGGGTTTCCCGTAGTACTCGCCGACAAGGTAATATTAGTTCCCAAACAAGCATTTGTCAATTGATTGGGTGTCCCTACATTGCTCATAATTCCCCCTTGTTGCGTAATCATCAAAGGAGAACCAGCATCTATTGCAACTACTTTAGTGGCAGTATTGGTACAACCTGCACCATCAGTGTAAGTATAAACAACTGTGTTACTTGCAGGTAAATTGGGGACATCAAATATGGTTGCAGCATTTCCATTTACCGTAAAAGCACCTCCACTCGGCACACCATTCAGCGAAACGGCGGCGGCAGTATTACAATAAACATCAAGCAACCCTGAGATACCTGGTAAGGGTAACTCGTTGATAGTTAGGTTTGTACCATTATTGCTACCAAGAGTACTAGGATTACTTGCAATGACACGAATCCGATAACCTGTACCCCTGAAGCGCATCTGTTGGAATTGTTGCAGTAATTGTACCGTTACTTGTACCCGCAAGCGTTCCAATCACCGTAGGCACTGAAAATGAACCAGTTGTTCCGCTTAATTGTGCGGTAAAAACGTTATTTGACAAAAAAGTTCCTGTTTTGGTAAAAGGCACGCTAACGGTTTGCCCTGCACAAAAACTTGTATTAGAAGGAGTTGCAGTAATGCTTCCTGTTGTAACTGTCGGCGGCACTACCACCGAACCATTAATTTTAAAATTATCAATTTGGTTTGTCCAACTTGATGCCGCTGCATTTGCCCCACTAAAAGTCATTGCAATCGTGATAGTTGTAGGACCGTTAATGCTTAAAGATTGCGTAACCGTATGCGTTGTATTAGAAGTGCCTACGGTTGTAACATTGGGCGTATAACTTGTCCCATTTATCGTAAAAGAAGAAAGACTCGTTGCGCCATCAGCATCTCTTTTACTATCAACGAGGAGGCTTGTAATATTTGCCGTTGCATTTAAGCCTACGAAAATAGTGTAAGTAAAAGTACAGCTTGTTCCCCCTGCCGAAGTCGCAACCCAAGCATAGGCGCCATTGCCTGAAGTTCCCGCCCAAGCAGGCGAGCCATTTGTACCTGTCACCAACACCCCATTGTTTGTAATGCCCGAAGGATTACAAGCAGGAGTCGTATTTGCCCAAGTTGGAGGGCTAGGCGTACCCGAAATCACCGTACCCATGTTGTCATTAAACCACTGCGCTTTGAGTGCAGGAGATAATAAGCAAAAAAAGAGAAAAAGAATACTTGATGCAGAAAATACGCGAGAACAAGGTGCAATAACGTTCATAAAATCGTAATTTTTTTTCATTTGAGAAACTGGCTTTTGTAAGAATGATAAATTAAAATACAGAGCTGGTCTTAGTAAATTGAGCGAAAAACATAGGGTTTAGAAAAGTGGCACAAAAATCC
>JBJXHA010000406.1:0-7192 GCA_046160275.1 Bacteroidia bacterium
TGCAAGTTATCGGGCAGCTAAAGCAGCCCGTACAGCATTACATTTATGCCACTACCACCTTTTATTATTTATTTATAGCCGTACACAAAAAATTTATGCAAATTACTTGGAATTGAATGTAGAAATACAGAACATAAAATAGGCTTGTTTCCATTCTAATTCTGCATAACTTTGAGCAAAACCTTGTATTTTTCTCTTTGGGAATTTGGCTGCGAGGTTTTTCTAATTTCTCACATAGTTTCATAAAGGCAACAGTTTTTAGTGTAAATTCTTGATTTTCATTCGTTTGAATACCTCTTAAAAATGCAAGTATTTAGGCTAAAAAGTTTGTGTACGGCTATAAATATTATTTATAACCATGGCACAAATTTCATAAAAAACTATAAATAAATCATAATTTATCATAAAATTATGATTTATTAACGTTTAAGAGTAAAGAATGAAACTCACAACCTATTGATAACTTAATAAGTTGCACTAATTACTAAGAAAATTCATGAAAGTAACTCATCAAATATTCTTGCCAATTTACCCACTAATAATTTACTATTAAATTCCTCAATATACGTCTTATTAGGTTTATATTGAGTTAATATATTTCTGTCCCTAATAATGTTTAATAAGTTCTCTCCGATTAGTTTCTCATCATTTGGCGTTATGACAATTCCCAAGCCAGACTTTATGATAATTTCTTGGCAATCGGAAGGCTCTGCTAATGCGAGAATCGGTTTCCCAAGATTCAGATATTCGTATAATTTACCAGGAATAAATAACGTTTGTTGTCCATTTGTCCCTCTCTCTAAAGGAAGAAACATAATATCAGCCTCAGCTAATTTGGCAAGAGATTCCTGCTTACTACAATAACCTCCGAATTTTACGATGTCTGTTATTTCCCATTCTTCAGCCAAAACCTTATTTCCCTCCCGAATCAACCCCCAAAAATTGAGTTGTAGGTCATCAGAAGTAATTTTATAATGATCTTTAAGGTATTTTACAGCCTTAAATAAATAATAACCTGTGCGCGTTGATGAATCAACAGTATCTCTTCTGTAAGTCCAAAGCCATTGTTTCAGGAACTTCCAAAGGGGTGCCAAAAATGAATTTGAGGGTGCTAATGTGTCAGAATATGCGTCAAGTGTTCCCCCATAAGCAACAATAATCGGCTTTTTTATATTAGAATCCATTTACAATATGCGTTATTTTATCGGGAGAAATAATTTTGCGTTTTAGATATAACTTTTCCACTTCTGGTGTATTTACGATTAATTTATCAGGTTTAGAGAAAATCCATTTCTCAAACAATCGTGCTAAATACCAATGGAATTTAGTCGGAAATTGCCAAGCATAAGCATCAGTAAATGGGTCACGCAAATCTGCTACCCATTTCATTTTCAATCTTTTTTGAAGCAAATATCCCAATATCATGGGAGCAAAAGGGCCAGAACTTGTATAAACGAGTTTAATATCTTCTTTCTCAATAATTTCCTTTGCTTTTTTGTAGGAATAAAAAGGCCATAACGCGCTATATTCCCAAAATAATGGGTACAAGAAAACCCAAAACAAGCGAAATAGGCGGAGTTTTACCATCATTTCGATAAATCCTAACGGCTCATGAGAAGGTACGCGAATAACTTCTACCTCTGAAGGTACTTGCGCCAATAAGCCGTTATCCATTTTTGTTTTTGCGCGAATGATATCCTCTTCTTTTATTGTAAACACATAGGGTTTATACCCATAATCTAAGAGATATTTAGAGAAATTTAAGCTCCTATGAACACCTGGCCCTCCCTTAGGAGGATATTGATATGCGATAAAAAGGACTTTTTTCATATTTATTTCTGGCAATTAAAAACCAAATAAATAAGTGCTGAAGATAGGTTATGTATTTTTGATAGACGCTGAAGTTAAACTCTCTTTTCTATGTGGATACGCCTTTAAACCTTCTTCCAAACACTTCATGGCTTTTGCCAAATCCGCAATTTTTAATACATAGGCCAAACGCACTTCATCAACACCCAAACCTTTGGTAGCATAAAAGCCATTAGCTGGAGCCATCATCACTGTACCACCTTCATAATCAAAGGTTTCTAGCATCCATCGGCAAAAATCTTCGGCATCTACTACAGGTAATTTTACGACTGCATAGAATGCGCCTGTCACTTTTGGGCAAAGAACACCTTCCATTTTCTCCAAGGCATCAAGCATAAAAGTTCTACGCTCTGAATATTCGGCAATCACTCCATCATAAAAAGATTGGGGCAAATCATAAACCGCCTCTGCACCAATTTGTCCCATCGTAGGTGGCGAAAGGCGCGCTTGCGCATATTTTAAAATGGCTTTCATTACCTCCTTATTTCTCGTTACTACGCAGCCAATTCTCGCGCCGCAAGCCGAAAAACGCTTAGATATCGAATCAAAAACAATCGCATTCTGTTCTAAGCCTTCGATGCCTAATACAGAATAATGCTTTTGTCCATCATATACAAATTCACGATATACTTCATCAGCAAATAAAAACAAATTGTGCTTTTTTACAATGTCGCGCAATTTTTCTAAGGTAGGCAAAGCATATAGCACTCCTGTTGGGTTTCCAGGATTGCAAATCATAATTGCCTTTGTATTGGGAGTAATGAGTTTTTCAAATTCTTCGACAGAAGGTAAATCAAAATCATCTTCGATATGTGTAGTAATGGGTACAACTTTGATACCTGCAGTTAGTGCAAAACTATTATAATTTGCGTAAAATGGTTCGGGTACAATTACCTCATCATCAGGGTTTAAGCAGGTCATAAAAGCAAATAAAAGCGCTTCAGACGCGCCAGTTGTCACGAGTACCTCGTCTTTGGTGATAGGCAAATTCAAGCGCGTGTAATAATTGGCAATTTTCACACGCAAAGATTCATTTCCTGCCGAATGACTGTATGCAAGTACTTCTAAATCAGCTTTTTTCAAAGCATCGTAGAAAGCTTTGGGCGTAGCAATATCAGGTTGCCCAATGTTTAATTGATAAACGGTTGTCCCACGCTTGCGAGCGGCATCGGCTAAGGGCGCAAGTTTGCGGATAGGCGATTCGGGCATTTTTTCTGCCCTAGATGAAATATATGGCATAAATAGGTGATAATTGAGAGGCGATAATTGATATTGAAATATAAATTATCAGTAATTTGCGAAATTTTATGCCAAAAGCTCCCTTTTGGCACACTGCTTAACCTTATTTAACATCAATCAGTTGAATATCAAATACTAGTACTGAATTTTTAGGAATTTTACCCGTTTTGGTGCTACCATAGCCCAAACGTGAAGGAATAATTAGGGTTCCTTTTCCGCCTTCTTTAAATTTGGGAATCCCCTCTGTCCACCCTACAATCACACTTGCCAAATTAAAGGTAATCCCAGAAGTATTTTCGTCAAACACAGTTCCATCTAACAAAGTCCCTTTATATTTTACCTCCACATTCGAAAAGGCATCTGGGCGCGTGCCTGTTCCTTCGGGATCCAAAATGTAGCGCAAGCCTGATTCAGTCTTTTGAACATTTTGCAAACCTTTATCTGCGATGTACTGGGTAATTAACTCTTCTTCATAATCAATTTGTTGTTGTGCTGTTCGGCAAGCTGCCAAAGTCATTAGCATACAAGCAAGCATTAAAAATGATAGATATTTCATATTTTTATTCGGTTGAATGATTTTCGACTGCAAAATTAGTCATTTTTAGGATAATTGCATAATTATCGTGGAAAAAGTTAGTATTCATTCCCCTGAGTATTAGCAAATAAGCAACCATTCAAATAAATAAATCACTGATTATCAATCAATTAATCTTTTACAATTGCTGCCTTATTTTATTCATATTCCTAAAAGCATTTAAGGCACTAACTTTTTTTCCAAAAATAATAAATCCCAACATTTTGCCCTAGCTCCCTTAGCCAAGAAGGCTGCCCATGTTTTGTTGCAAAAAAGAATCTCTATTGAAATTTTTTGGTACAAACATCATTTTAGCTGCTTTTTTGTTCGGTGATGATTTTTGTCGTTGCTACGAATGATAAGGTTTGCGCATTTTTAATCTATGAGTTTGCTCTCAAAGCAAAAGAATCATTATCAGGGCTATCCTCACAATTCTTTCTACAATGTTAGTAAAAAAATTAAAAAATATCAAATACAACTGACCGTTAACTTTTCAGTGATGAAAATTTGGCTTTTCTCGTTTTAGTATGCTATCTTTGTATGCGTTAAAGTAATTTAGAAAAGATTTTTTTTGTAAATAATTAATAATGAGTTGCTTATAAAAGCTGTATTTTGACCAACTTTTAATGATTCGAGTTATATGAAACAAAACTACTACTACTATTCTTTATTTTTGGTAGGGATTCTTTTATGCTGTGTGGCTTGCAAAGAAACCCAAACCACTGATAATCGTGTAATTGAAAAAAAAGAAACAGGTAGCCATGAAGAGGCAAAGGAATTAGGGAAAATTAAACCCCTAAGTTTTGACAAACAAACCTTGCCCGATGAAATCAAGTATTTAGGGGATATCCAATATGGGGCAAAATGGATAGATAAAACAGGTGAGAATTTGCTTTTGCTGAGTCAAAAAGAAGGGAAAACCAAGCCTGTAAAATCTGACACACCTACGCCACTTACCTACAATCTTTATGGTTATTTATTTAATTTAAAAGGCGGCACTTTTCAAAAAGTGTGGAGTTTTGAAGATTCGGTTAAAGATTGCAATTTGGATATTACTTGTCAGTTTCTAAGCAACTCCCTCACTATCACTGATTTAGATTCTAACGAAATTGCGGAAGTAGCCTTTTTGTATCGTAAAGCCTGCCGAGGCGATATTAGCCCTACTGAACAAACCTTGCTTATGTATGAAGGAGGTAGAAAATATATAACAAGGGGTACAGCCTTGATTTTGAGGGAGATAGAAGGAAAAAAAGAGCAAATTGGAGGAGCAAGAAGAAATGACGAAGGCTTAAAATTTGCGCACCCAAAGTTTGAGAAATTTGTGAATGATCGTTGGCGTGTATATCAAGAGGAAAAAATGGAGTAATTTTTAGCCCTAGCAAGGTGTTAAATAAACTTGCTAGGGCTAAGCGTAGGTTTAGATTTTAGTTTATTTTAGCATGTAAACCTACGCTAAAAAAAACAACACAACCTTACTCCACCTGCAATTTTCCATAACTTACAACTTCCTTTTTAGGCGATACAATGTGGTAAAAATACAGCCCCTTCGCCACATTTCCAAGCCGCACAAGCGTGGACGCTTGTAAGTCCGTTTGCTGCACGACCTGCCCTAGCGCGTTATACAGCACAAAAGTAGCTTCCCTTAGCCCCTGCGGCAGCTCGACTTGTACGTAGTTTTGCGTAGGATTGGGATAGACTAGTACCTTTTCTTTTTTCCCTATTCCCTCTTCGTTGCTGCTTGTAGTATCGCAGAAGCTAGGACTTGCACCTAGGCGGTAGTTGGGGAAGTGTGGGAAACCACTAAAAGGCATTGCTGGTACGGGAAAATGCTGCTCCACATTACAAGATGTTCCCTGACTATCGGGTGCGTGTATTACGTGCATATAGGGAAAGCCAGACGAAATATAAATCTTGCCATTAGGAGCTAACTGAGCAGATTTAAACACTAACGCAACTGATTGAGAACCAGGATAAGTGTAAGTAAATCCATCTGTAATGGCTACTATTGTTTTGGTCGCATTAATATTACTTGCCCATAAATTGTATTGGTAGATTGTATCAGCTATTATATAGTATAAAAAATGATTGTTAGGAGAAATTACTAAATTTGAAGGTGGCGAAGAAGAAGAGAATGGGGCTAAGATGATTTTAGGATTACTAAAATGCCCAGAACATCTATCAAAATTAAAAATGCGTATGGCGTTATTAATATGTTGAGTATAAATCAAACCATTAGATGAGAAAAGGCAATACATAGTAATCCCTCCATCCGAATTGCCAATATTTTGCAATTCAATACTTTTTATGCCCATAGAAGTCAGTAAGATAGTATAAACAGTTTTTCCACCTACACGTGGGATTACTACCCACCAATCTTTTCCATTCGCGTGTTTAACTGCCGTTATCCCTGTATAATATAAACTGTCTTGAATCAGTTTTACATTTTTATCTGTAACTGAACCCAATCCATTATCTAAAGTCATGTCTATTCTGCTATATATTAATCCTTTTCCTTG
Source organism: Bacteroidia bacterium (assembly GCA_046160275.1). GTDB lineage: Bacteria > Bacteroidota > Bacteroidia > J057 > J057 > JBJXHA01. The sequence goes on from JBJXHA010000406.1 coordinate 6,199, forward strand.
AGGAAGCCCATCTCTATAGTAGATTTGAAATAGGTAGTATTCCATTATATTGTTGGGACTAGGTAATGCCATAGACGCTTGATAAAAAGGTATTCCGAAATTATGCCATCCTTGCGGTAAGCTATCGTTACCCAAACCAATACCATTTTGCATTGTATCCAAATTGGCATTTAATAAAATATCTCCATTGGTAACAAACAGAAAATTACCCGCACTATCACACATACTAGAATTTGTGCCACCAAGGGCAATAGGCACATCGTAATGTGTATTCATTACTAAGCTATCACTTTCAAAGCTCATTGTGTAATGTCCCATTGGGTAAGCATTACCTGTGTACCCTAAAAACCAAACTTTATCATGATTCTGCGCAATGGAAACAATGCTAAGAAACAAAATATACAAATACAGAATTACTTTTTTCATAAAAGATGACGAAATGCTCCACTACCTTCAAAGAAGATAATGGAGCGAGTTAATATTATTTATTATTCCGAAATAAGGATTAGTTTGGTGGTATAAGAGCCTGATTTTAGGGTGTAAACTCCTGAAACCAAGTCGCTAGTCATCAACTTTAGGGTGTGGGCAGCAATCGGTAGTACAATTGTTTTAGCCAACTGTCCCAAACTGTTATACAAGTACAATTCTTTACCTTGTAATACATTATCAAAGGTAATGTTTACCTCGTGATTAGCAGGATTCGGGGCTACCGAGAAGAGAGGGGATAGGGTAGCAACTTGAGTGGGCTGATTTGTTCTCCAAGAAATGCCTTGCTGTCCACAAACTTCTGTATCCTCGTAGTTTTCTTCTAAATTATACATCGCATACAAAGCTCGCGCCCTATATACTGCCTTACCTCCCGAAAGCGGGCATTGGTGTATTATTCCCTCCAAAATACTAACCTGATTTTCATCTAGTAAATAAATACCTTGTACAAGCGTAGAAAGGTAAATTTCATTTACTAACCTTTCGTTTTCTTCATACGTTTCTGTGA
>JBJXHA010000407.1:0-11725 GCA_046160275.1 Bacteroidia bacterium
ATAAATGTAATGCTGTACGGGCTGCTTTAGCTGCCCGATAACTTGCAAAAACTTCGTTTTTGCGCTTTTGCGGCAGCTAAAGCAGCCGCTACAGGTTTTAGTTAGCATTACATTTGAAGGACTACCCTTTCTTTTTTGAAAAAGTTGCAGCCAACCCTTTGAAAAATAAAAAGATAAATGCCGCAAAAAGTCAGCAACAAAAACGGCGACTTCTACTAAGAAAGTGGGAAATGAGAAAAACTTTTTCCCAAAATTTGCGTAGAAAGAAAAAAGTTTGTACCTTTGCACCTGATTTAAATGGACATTGTAGCTCAGCTGGTTAGAGCGCTAGTTTGTGGCACTAGAGGCCGTGGGTTCGAGCCCCATCAGTGTCCCAAAAAGGGGAAATTGCAACGCAATTTCCCCTTTTTATATTAACGGCTACTTTACCCTAAGCAATTCTTCCCGCAAATCCGTCAACACCTCCCCTAGCCAATTTGTCCCTTTCCACTTGCTTCGATAAAAACGGTCGGGGTTATCATCTCTCATCCCAATTCCCCAAATGACATCAAAAGGGCTTGCTTCCACAAGTGTCGTGCCTGCCGTAGCTAATAGCATCTGTTTTAATGCCTCATTTTGCGTAAATTTGGCATAACAGCCTTTATATACAATGTCTTTTGCTACTTCTCGCCAAAGGTTGTAATTAAAATTGCGCACTTTTCGCCCCAAAGCCTTTTGCTTATCAGGCGTTTTTGCCGCTAAAATCCGTTCCGCCATTTCTTCATCTTCAAAAAATATTGCTTTCCCATACATCATATACTGCTCTGAACAGTTGAATACAATATCTTCTACTTCAAACTCGCAAGGGTGCCAATTTGAGAAAGGGCTTGACGTATGATAAAAAAAGGTAAACTTTTCCTCCATTTTTTTCATTTTTTATATTGATTTGATGCCTTTTTACGTAGATAATGAAAAAAATGTTACCTTTGATATGGCGAAGCATGGTCATTCCACTGACAACAGAAATGAAATGTCGCGCCATTTTCACTGTACCTATTTTTTTATTTACATTCATTCTCTTAAATAAAAATGATGAAACGAACAATTTTAACTTGTGTTTTATTCCCTGCACTAAGCCTTTCTTTAGTTTTTGGGCAGGTTGAAAAGAAAAAGGTTTATACCCTAAAAGAAGGCGAAACCTTGCTTACCGCAGAGTCTTATTTGGGACTAAACCCAACGGTTGATGGTTTAACGCTTACTGTCGGAGATAGCGAGGGGAAAAATACAATTATTAGCTCCACTGGAAAGCGATTTGGCCCCTTTGATGGGCCGATTATGGAGTCGCGCAATTATCAAATGGACGGTTTAGCGGGGGCTTCATTTGCCTTGATTGCAGGTAAGCAAAAAGGTGAAGGCTACGAATATACGGTTATTATGAACGATAGCAAAGAGCTGGGAACATTCGAAAATATGCCTTTTGTACTTTTTGATGATACCGAAGATAATTGGGCGTTGGAAGAGCATTGGAGTAAACAAGTTAGTGATGATACATATACAAATTACTCGAAAGTGCAATTTAAGAACGGCAAAGCCCAACAATATGATGGAAATGTAATGGTTTCTTTTAATCCTTATGGGCAAGGTTGGGTTTTGAACAACTTAAAAAACGATGGTACTACCGAAATCACCTATTCTGATGGCAAAAAGCAAGGACCTTATGAATTGATTCTTAACCCTATATACTTAGAAAATGGCAGTGGTTACGCTTTTGTTGGTGGAAATAAGGGCAAATATTTTTTCTCTATTGCGGGCAAAGAAACACCCATTACTACGGACTATCCTTTTTCTTATTATTTGAACGCTGACGGCTCCGACTGGGTGGTAGAAAACTCAAATGAAGACAATACAGTGCATAGTCTTACTTTTAAAAATGGCAAAACTACAGAAAACTATGATGCACTTGTAGTACCTGTTTCTTATGAGAAAGCAAACAAAAGATGGTTGTATGGCGGACAAAAAGGCAACGAAATTTATGTATATTATAGTGATGGCACCCAAGTAGGTCCTTTTGCTTTTTCGGCAGAATATCCAGGTGCAATTCTATTTGCTAACAAAGATGCCTCTCAATGGTGTTTGAGTTATAGTGAAAGCGACAGCAAATTCGTAAATGTGTATAACATAAAAGGAACCACTAGAACGCAAACTTTTGCTAACAAAGGAGGAGAAAATACGAGTGTAATGGGAAATTTTACGCCTGATGGTCGTTTGTATTTTTCAGTTACGACTTATGTAGAAAATAGTGATGAACACACTACAGAATTGCATTTTGTGGACAACAAAGAAGTGATTAATTTAGGAGATAGTGGTGATGAAATTCATTTTTCGCCTAGCGGAAGAACGCGCTGGTCAATGGGATTTAATAATGGTAGTTTGCTAGTAGAAAGCAATGGCAAAAAAGAAACGTATAAAAATGTTTTTAGTATTCGCTACGATAACAAATCAAGTAAATTGTATTGGTTGTCTTTAGAGGGCACTGATTTGTATTTGAATACGTTAACTGCCCCTTAAATTTCATTTCTTTTTTCTTACAAAGGAGGTCATTTTATTACTTATCAAAGTAAGGAAATGACCTCCTTTTATTACATAACAAAAAAAACACCATACGGCATCACTATCTTTGTGGAAAGGATTCTCTTAGTACTTAGCATTTATCTTTTCTATTTATTTAGTTTCTTATGGCAAAATCACCCCTTATTTCCGCATTAAAAACTGCATTTCGATTGTCAATGTCAAGTGAATCATCGGACATTCAAGCATTGATAGAAGAAGAACAAGCAAAACAAATTTCTCGCCGATTGTTTTTGTCGCAATCTGCAAAAGCGGGTTTATGGCTAGGCGCAAGTACAATGCTTCCGCAGTGGGTCTATGCGGCTAAAAATCCCCCAAAAATTGCGGTTATTGGGGCAGGATTAGCAGGGCTTACGGCTGCTTATCAGCTCAAAAAGGCAGGTTTGGCGGTTGATATTTACGAAGGTTCAAAAAGATTAGGCGGTCGTGTTCATTCTAAACCTGTGCTAAGTCGCGGGTTAATGCCTGAACTTGGTGGCGAATTTATTGATTCTCAACACCTTGAAATTCTGCAACTTATCAAGGAATTTAACCTTGAATTGTTGGATATGCAAGACGCGAAAAGCAAGTTGCAACCCTTGGCATGTAGCATTGCAGGACAGGCTTATGGTATGAAGGATTTTGTGAAGGAGTTCAAAAATGTAGCTCCCCAAATTATCAAAGATAAAAAAAGCATAGATTTCGCCTTATCTAGCCCTAGCGCGATTCAGTTGGATAAAACGCCTTTGAAACAATACATCGAAAGTTGGGGCACAAGCCAATGGTTTAAAGAAATGATGCACCTCGCCTATACAACGGAATTTGGCTTGGAAACTGATGAACAATCAGCCCTGAACCTCATACAAACGATAGGCACAGACCTAAATAAGTTTCAACCTTTGGGCGAAGGAGATGCGCGTTTCAAAATCAAAGGGGGAAATGATTTGCTGATTGATAAGTTGTCGGCAGATTTTGAAAGTTCTATGAATTTAGGGCACGTTTTGCGTTTTGTAGAGCAAAAAGGGAAAAAATATGTGTTGACTTTTGAAAAAGACCGAAGCGGCTCTACCTTTGATGTAGAATATGATTTTGCAATTTTAGCGATTCCTTTCAGCACGATGCGCGAATTTACCCTCAAAGTAAAAGACATTCCCAAAGAAAAAGTGCAGTGTGTCAAAGAGTTGGGATATGGAACGAATGCTAAGCTAATTGTAGGCATGATGCGTAGAGTTTGGCGAGATTTAGGCTATGAGGGGAATGTTTTTAGCGATGAAATTCAATCGGGTTGGGACAATAGCTTGATGCTCAACGGCAATACGGGACCTGGAGGATATACCATTTTTACAGGTGGAAAAGTAGGCGCGGAGTTTAATCATTTCCATGACATTGCCATGACGCGCAAATGGTTGCCTAAGCTAGACAAGGTATTTTTGGGCGCGAAAGAGGCGCATAATGGCTACACAACCATTGCCGATTGGTCAAAACAAAGCCTTTTTAAAGGAAGCCAAGCCTGCTACAAAGTCGGGCAACAAACCACACTTGGCGGCTGGGAAGCAAAACCCCTCAAAAATCTCCTTTTCGCAGGCGAACATTGCAGCCAACAATTTCGAGGCACCATGAACGGCGCAGTAGAAACAGGCAAAGCCGCCGCAACGCTCATTATTTCGCGATTAAAAGGGGAAAGTAATGGATAATGAATAATGGAAAATGGATAATGATTTTAAACAATTCATTACACTGTAAAGGAAAATTTCTTGTATTTTTGCGGGCTGGTCATGCTGCATTTCGACAAGCTCAATAACCATGAGCATCTTATCAAATCTAGCTTGAACACATCACGTGATAAGATGCTTACAGCATGACAACTAGAGCGAAATGTAATAATACTTAATTTACAGTGTATTCATTACCAATACTTTGAGTGAAAATATTAACCTTTGATTCGCTTCAATTAAATAAACGCATTTTGTAGCGGAATCCACTTTAACTGCCGCATCAGTGCAAAAACGAAGTTTTTGCCAATGCGGGGTAAATGATGCAGATTTCCCGTACAGCAAGCGTTTTCATTCATTTACTGAAATGAATGGATGAAATAAATTATGAAAAAGTTCGGAACGCTTCAAAGCGATTCGAACTTTTTGCATCAACCCTTACAATTATACCGCCACACCAACAGAAAAAAGCACCTTATCAAAACAAGTCGTTTTGTATTATTTCATTGAATATAAAGCACTTAGAAAATAAGATAATTCAGACAAAGAAACTACTTTTTACTTTATACTATTCGTAAAGTAAAAATCTTTGCGTTTTTTTTCGAAGATGTTGGGTGTTTTAAGTGGTTTTTGCTAACATTGTGGGGATGGTGAGGGCATATTTGTCAGAAATATTGTCGTGGGTTTGAGGATGGTGCGGCAATAGGGGAGTTGAGCGATATGCAAGAAAACGAAAGCTATATAAGAACATACATAACCTATTATTTTTCACAATTTTAAGCCTATTTTTATGGAAAAAACACTTGTCAACTGGTATTTTGCCTTGCTCTTGGGCGTGTTTTTGGGTGGCTGCGATAAACCTGACCCACCTAAACCGCCCTACCTGCCCCCTACTCCTTTTAATTGGGATACTTATGATTGGAAACAGTCATTTTACTGTCATAGCCCAGTAATGACTACAGATAGCACCTATTTTCATGGTTTTTTAGACGGAAAAGAGGTGTGTATAGTTGCAGGGAAAGATGGATATCTGCAAGGTCCGCCTGGATTGTCAACGACAAACTTGGGGTATATGCTGAATTTTGGTTTCGGTCATGAATCAAAAGACAGTCTTTGTTTGTTGTATTTTTATACCCCCCCGCTTGATAATTTTACAAGTGTGGCAGATTATTTCACCTATTTTCAACTTGGGGATTTACCCTTGGCAGGAGGAGGGAACTTAGGTTTTCAGATGAATTTTGAGATAACTTATAACGTTAAAGAGAATGGAGATTGCAATTACAAGGGGTTTTATACATTGGGCAAAGAGCAAAACAAGTTACGCCTAGTAGAAAAGGAGATTGTGGAAACAGATAAAGATTACCTTTTTTACTTTAAGTTTGAAATAGAAGCACCCTTATATGGGATTGAGAAGTATGACTCATTGGGAAATATATTACCTTTTGGTCATATCACAGACGGTGTCTTATCGTATAAGACTAAAATCCCTAAATAGTTATTAAAATCAATTAAATAAACGCATTTTGTAGCGGAATCCACTTTAGCTGCCGCATCAGTGCAAAAAGAGGCTGTCTAAAAAGTTCGCAACTCTTCGAAGAGGAGTTGCGAACTTTTTGCATCAACCCTTACAATTATACCGCCACACCAACAGAAAAAAGCACTTACAAAACAAGTCGTTTTGCATTATTTCATTGAATATAAATCACTTAGAAAACAAGATAATTCAAGTAAAGAAACTACTCCTTACTTTATACTATTCGTAAAGTAAAAAACTTTGCGTTTTTCTTCGAAAATATTTGGTATTTTAAGTGGTTTTTGCTAACATTGTGGGGTGAAATTGACAGTGTGAAAGTACAATGTCATAGTGGTCAAAGTTAGACTACTAAAATATTGCTGTGGGTTTGGGAATAATGCGGCAATATGGAAGTTAGCGAAAATTAAATTTCAGAATTATGCAAAATAAAAAAAACTACTTATTCTTGTTTATTGTTATAATTTGCTCTAGTTGTCAACCTACTAATAACACAGATAGTAATAGCAACGAAAAAATTCGGGAGCTTGAACAAAAAATTGAAGCTCAGGAGAAAGCTATTAAGGACGCGGAAGATGCTAAAACCGAGAAAGAACTTAAAGAGCTAACCAAGCAAGTAGAGGACTTAACCAAAGCATCAGCACAACAAAAAAAGCCAGAAACTACGGCTAAGATAACTATATATGAACCCCAAAGAGTATATATAGCTGTCATTAATGATCCTGACGGTTATACAAATGTTCGAAATAAACCTAACTTATCTGGAGAAATTATTGACAGGTTGTATGAAGGTGAAACATATGAAGTTATACTCTCTGATAAAAATTGGTGGAGTGTTAAAACGCATTCAAATGTTCGAGGGTATGTACATAAATCAAGAATACTGATACTCGAAGAAAAATAGACAAAAAATGTCGGCTAACAAGTCACTAACCGTATATGTCGTCAACTGAGTTTGGAACTGCCAACGCACTAAAAAACGGCACATCGTCAAGTGTGGGCGTTAGCTCACACAAAATAATCCCCCCAAACACAGAGAAAATCGTATATTTGCGTTGTAAATAAAGCATAAAAATCATGGCAAAATACATCAATCCTTATACGGATTTTGGTTTTAAAAAATTATTTAGGGCAGAGGGAAATAAAAAATGACGCATAGAGACATTGAAACATTACTTCATTTCATAACAAAAACAGAAATGTACACAATGAAAGACGAAGCTGGACATATACTTTCATTTGTTGAAGGATACGAAATTAACAGAAATGGTGAATGTGAATCCTTAGTTAGGTTAAAAATAAATAGCGTATGTATCTAATAAAGCGTGACGAAAATCGCATAGCAAAAATTGAGAAAAAACCCTTTTCCGAATTAGGATTTAAGGAACGTGATCATTTACAGGAATGGATTGCAAACTCACCAGAAATTCTGGGAGAGGATTTGCTTATTATTCAAAAGGAGTTTGATGGGTTCAATGATACAAGGGAAAGGCTCGATTTACTTGCACTTGACAAACAAATGAACCTAGTCATTATTGAAAACAAACTTGATGATACAGGAAGAGATGTAACTTGGCAAGTGTTAAAATATACTTCTTACTGCTCGACCTTAACAACAGAACAAATAAAGAAAATATATCAAGATTATTTGACCCAAAAAGGGAGTCATGATAAGGCAGAGCAAAATTTGTTGGATTTTTTTGGAATAACTGATATTGCTGAATTAAACTTAAATAGTGGGCAAACGCAACGAATTATAATGATTGCTGGGAATTTTCGAAAAGAAGTTACCTCTACTGTCTTATGGCTATTGAGTTATAAGCTGCGGATTCAATGTTTTAAGGTTACGCCGTTTCAGTTGGGAGATCAGTTACTTCTGAATCTTGAACAAATTATCCCAATCAAAGAAACAGAGGAGTACATAATCAGTATGTCAGAAAAGACTCAACAAGACATTAATACACAAGAAGAACTTAAAAATAGGCACTTTTTGCGTATTGATTTTTGGAAAGAATTTATAAACAAAGCCAATAGTAACCCCAAATTAACCGCATTTCAAAGTATAAGTCCATCAAAAGACGCTTGGCTTGCTACAGGCTCAGGCATTTCAGGCGTTGGGCTAAATGTAGTTATTTCGAATTATTATGCAAGGGTGGAGGTATATATGTCAAGAAGTCAAAAAGAAGAGAATAAATATATTTTCAGAGAGCTAGAAAAACTCCAATTAGAACTTGAAGATAAGTTTGGAGATAAACTTGAATGGGAGGTCTTGGAAGATAAAAAAGCAAGCAGAATAAAATATGAGTTAAAAGATGTTGACTATTTTAACAAAGATAATTGGGCTAGAATGATGTATTTTATGGTAGATAATTATATAAAATTGGAAAATGCCTTTAGAGAACCATTAGCCAAAATAAATAAACAATTGAAGAACAAGAAGTTTGAAGAAATATGAGTTTAGTGGAAAACTGCTGAACAAAAATATTACTGCCCATAGCCGTTTTTTCCAGCCTAAAACCCCAATCCCGCCTTATTTTTAATACTTGTGAATAGATTTATCAAAAAATTTAACATTTCATTAACAATCATTAGCGATTGGTTAAGAAGTTTTTGGTAATTTGGCTTTACCTTTGTACTGTGAACATTGACCAATGATTGTAGGAGTGGAAATAAAACAAAGACCAATGTTTTTCTTTGCCTACGTTCTTTCATTTTTGTTTATTTTTATTTTTCAATTCTTTATGAAACAAATTCTTTTTTCTTTTGTCTGTTTGTTCGCTTTTTCTACTAACACTTATGCGCAAATAGACACACCTAAACCCGCATTAAACTTACAAACAGGTGTCGCTGCCGAATCTGCTAAGTTCAAGTGGGAAACAAATACGAACCATGAATTTGGTAAAATTCCTCAAGATGTGCCAGCTACTGTAACTTTTGAGTTTACCAATGATAGTGAAACAGATTTGATTATTGCGAGTGTAAAACCTTCTTGCGGTTGTACTACCCCTGATTATTCAAAAGAGCCTATAAAACCTCACAAAAAAGGATTTATTAAGGCAACTTATAATGCACACGCAGCAGGTCAGTTTCAAAAGTCAATTACCGTAACGGCAAATACAGCAGAGGCAACTTCAGTTTTGTTTATCAAAGGAGAAGTAGTACCAAAACCTGCTGATACTACGCCAGTTCCCGTAACTGACAAAAAACAATAAAGGACTAAAATTGTATAGAAGTTCTGAAAACCAAAGATTCCCCCGAATGATTGATTTCATTTGGGGGAATCGATTTTATATACCTATTGGATTAAGTATTAGTTTATGTTTTAACAAACAATTAGCACTGTTTACTGATAACTGTTAATTGTTTACTGTTACTTATTTCAGCACATTTCTCGAAATCACCACGCGCTGAATTTCGCTTGTACCTTCGTAAATTTCGGTAATTTTAGCATCACGCAAGAAACGCTCTACATGATATTCTTTCACGTAGCCATTTCCACCATGAATTTGAATGGCTTCGCTTGCGCAAAACATCGCCGTTTTAGAAGCATATAATTTTGCCATTGCTGCGCTTTGTGCCGCGCTTTCCGCATTATTTTCTTTGTCAACTGCCGCACGCAACAACAACAAACGAGATGCCTCTACTTCTGTTGCCATGTCCGCTAATTTGAATTGAATCACCTGCAAAGTGCTAATCGGCACAGATTTTTTGAGGTTTTTGTCATAAATCATGCGAATTTTTGCGTATTCCTTAGCCAAATTCAAAGAGCCTTCTGCAATTCCTAGTGCTTGTGCGCCAATACCAATACGCCCGCCGTTTAGCGTTCCCATCGCAAATTTAAACCCAAATCCTTCCACTCCAATACGATTTTCTTTTGGCACTTTCACATCATTAAAATTCAAAGAATGTGTATCAGAACCTCTAATTCCTAATTTATTTTCTTTGGGTCCTACCTCAAAACCTTCCATTCCGCGCTCAACAATCAAACAATTGATACCACGATGCGCTTTTTCTTTATCAGTTTGCGCCATCACCAAATACACTTCCGCGTGTCCTGCATTCGTAATCCAGTTTTTTGTACCATTCACCAAATAATGGTCGCCTTTGTCAATGGCTGTCGTTCTTTGCTGCGTGGCATCACTTCCCGCTTCAGGTTCAGACAAGCAAAACGAACCAATGATTTCACCTTTTGCCAAACGCGTCAAATATTTTTGCTTTTGTTCTTCCGAACCATAATGTTCTAAGCCCCAACACACCAAAGAATTGTTCACCGACATGATAACCGCAGCCGAAGCATCCCATTTTGCAATTTCAATCATTGCCAAGGTATAAGACACCACATCTAAGCCGCCGCCGCCATATCTAGGGTCAACCATCATACCCAAAAAGCCCAATTCTCCCATTTGTTGAATCAATTCTTTGGGAAAATATTGCTTCTCGTCGCGCTCAATTACGCCTTCTTTTAGTACGTTTTCAGCAAAATCGCGTGCAGCTTGCTGAATCATCAAATGCTCCTCGGTAAGTTGAAAATCCATATTTTTATGTTAATTGAATAGTAAGATGTGCGTATTTGTTGAAAATGAGTAAGTTACTTAGATTTTCGCTGCAAAGATACGAAGAATTAAGGGAAAAAGGAAAAGCGCAAAGGGAAAAGTCGGGGTAATTCAAGCGAATCATCTCAACTACATGATGTTCTAATAATTTATGCTACAAAGAAGCCTTATAAATTCCTATTTTGTAACAAAATATTGACTTTTTTTATCTCGCATTTAATTCCAAAAGCATCTAAAAAATCCGTAACTTTGCCCCTGAAAAAAGAACAAATTTCATGATACTACTTACAGGTGCTACGGGGTTTTTGGGAAAATATTTGGTGGAAGAACTGCTAAGTGCGGGCTATTCGCTGCGCTTGTTGGTGAGAGATGCAAAAAAAGCAGCGTTCCAAGCGAGTCCTCAACTAGAAATCGTAGAAGGCGAAGTAAATGATGTGTTGGCACTAGACAAAGCATTTGAAGGCATAACGTATGTTGTTCATGCGGCTGCTTTGGTTTCTTTTAATCCCAAAGAGAAGGCAAAAATGATGCAGGTAAATGTGGAAGGAACGGCAAATGTGGTGAATTTGTGCCTGATACATCAAGTAAAAAAACTTGTATTTATGAGTTCGATTGCGGCACTTGGGCGAGCAGAAGGAAATGCCTTGATTTCGGAGAAAACGCGGTGGCAGGAAGGGAGTTCTAACTCAAATTATGCGGTTTCTAAGCGCAGAGCGGAGTTAGAAGTATATCGTGGGGTAGAAGAAGGATTAAATGCCATCATTCTAAATCCAGGGCAAATCATTGGCGCAGGGCATTGGCAGCAAAGTACAGGAAAATTTTATAGCATCATTCATAAAGGGCTTTCTTTTTATAATCGTGGCATTAATGGCGTGGTAGGTGCGGCAGATGTGGCAAAAGCAATGCGTTTAGTATTAGAAAAGGAAATAAAATCAGGGGAAAAATTTATTTTGGTAACGGAGAACATGAGCCAAAAAGATTTATTTGGTCAAATTGCCTTGAGTATTGGCAAAAATCCCCCGAAATATGAATTACCTCCCATTTTAGCAAAAATTGTAGGATTTACCTTAGAAAAATGGGCAAGTTTGACAGGAAAAAGTCCCATTATTACCCAAGAAACGATTCATACTTCCTTGAATCAATATTTTTATGATGGCTCAAAAATCACGAAAACTGTTGCTTTTCAATATACACAGATGAGCGAGGTAATTCGAGCGGCGGGAGAACAGTTTAAGAAAGAATATTCAGCATGATAGCAAAATTCCATTACCTCACCCAAAATTTGCCGCATCTTTCACATGAAGATTTGGCTTTAACTGCCTGTAAATCAGGCGTTAAATGGT
>JBJXHA010000408.1:0-9225 GCA_046160275.1 Bacteroidia bacterium
CATTCCTAAAATTTTTAATATGTTTTATCGAGGGCATGACAAAGCTACTGGCTCGGGTTTGGGTTTGTATATTGTAAAGCAAACCCTACACAAAATGCAAGGGAAAATACAGGTGGAATCAGAGGAGGGAAAAGGCACAACTTTTATCCTAGAAATCCCAAATTTACGAATGCTAGGCTAAAAAAAGTGTGAAATGAGGCATAAAAATACGTATTTTTGTGCCTCATTTCACACTTTCATTTTTAAAGAAGATGGAACTTTCTACACACATCGCCAAGCATTTACGTGCACTTTATTTTGGAGGAAATTGGACTTGCGTCAACTTCAAGGAAGAATTGGCAGGCATCACTTGGGAGCAAGCCACCACCAAAATCCATGATTTTAACACCATTGCAGTCCTTGTTTTTCATACAAGTTATTATTTTGATGCAGCATTAGCTGTATTAAAAGGTGAAGCCTTTCATGCAAAAGACGAATATAGTTTTCTGCTTCCCCCCATTAATGCGCAAGAAGATTGGGAACAATTAGTAGCAACAACTTGGGAAAGAGTAGAAGAATTAGCCCTTTTGATAGAGAAGTTTCCCGAAGAAAAACTATGGGATACCTTCGTTCATGAAAAATATGGGAATTACTACCGCAATTTCAATGGCATCATTGAACATTCTCATTATCATTTGGGACAAATCGTTTTGATAAAGAAACTATTGCTTCAAACAAAAAGCTAGCAAAACGGCAAGAAATTGCATAAATCCAAAAAAAACTTGTACTTTTGGGCTTCAAAATCCCACGAGATTAAGCCTTCTCTCCATGAACAAAAGTTTTTTTAAAAATGCCAGCATTGGCGCGGTTGCTATTGCCATTTTGACCGCAGTATTTCAGTATTTTGGGTTAGATATTAAGCAGGTTTTTCCAGATGAGCCACAGCCACCCAAGCCTAAACAGGATTCTGTGGTTGTTACACCTCCACCGAAACCGCCTACCCCGTCTAAGGATACAGTAGTTTTGAAACCCAAAATTTTCCTTCCCAAATTAGATGATTCGCCTGTCATTCAACATAGTTATTTTACCCTTGCTTATTCTGAAAAACACGAACAGGCAAAATGGGTAGCTTATAAACTTGACCGCAAAATGCTCAAGTCGGCAACGGAGCGTACTGATGATTTTCGCCCCGACCCCAATGTAACTACGGGTTCGGCTACCCCTAGCGATTATAGCCGAAGTGGTTATGACCGAGGCCATTTATGCCCTGCGGCAGATATGTCTTTTAATGAAAAAGCAATGTCTGAAACCTTTTTTATGAGCAATATGAGTCCGCAAATGCCTCCTTGTAATCGAGGAATTTGGAAGGAATTGGAAGAGCAAGTGCGAGATTGGGCGAATGAAAATAAAGAATTGCAGGTTGTTACGGGACCTGTTTTGCCCTTACGTGGGGGTAAAAAAATTGGAAAAAACAGCCAAATTACCATTCCAACCAAGTATTACAAAGTGTTATTAGACAATACTGAGCCTAATATCAAAGCGATTGGTTTTGTCATTCCGAACGCGGGTTCTAATGAGCCTTTGGAAAAATATGCGGTGAGCATAGACGAGGTAGAAACACTCACAGGTTTAGATTTTTTCCCTGACTTACCAAATCAACTTGAGGCAAAAATTGAAAAAAACTTTGACGTAAACCAATGGAAAAGCGATAAACAAAGGTTTGAGGCGCGGGTAATGTGGACACAGAGAGCAAGATTTGGTGTGGGTATGGAGGAATAAAGAAATTATCTTAAAAATGTGCCTACAATTGGCAATGCACTTACTTTTGGCGCATAGCATCGAAAGCCCTAACTTTCGTCTCATTTTTTTCGTTAAAAACCCCAAAGCAAACGGATTATGCAATCTTTTTCTGCCATTACTTTTATTGTGCGCTTCAGCACAGGTATCTTATTGAGAATGTGGTTATTATGGATACTTTTTGTTCTGATTACTCAAGATGCTTGGGTTGGGGCTTTAATCGCACTTTTTCCTATTTATTTAGCCATGTCGCTTGTACCTTTTGTGCTACTTTATTTAGGATTGCAAACTGTTCTAATAAAAATAAAACGCTTAGTTTCCCAAAAAATATTGTTACATGGAATTACATTGTTGAATACTTTAGTCGTGTTTTTATATTTTGGTTTTCTAAATAACTTTTTAGATTTACGCGACCTAACGATTGTGGGCGAAACGCTTCTTTTCTCTGCCATCACCTCGCAAATTGCTATTTTTCTCACCTACCAAATGACTTGGGCAAAAAATAGAATGGCAGAATTACATGAGCAAGCGCATCGTAGCATTTTTGGGATAAAGGAAATGGAGCAAAAAATTGAGGAAATAGGACAATAGGTTTTGTAACTTTTGAAAGGACATATTCGTTAAAACAGTCTTACGTTGAAAATAACGCCGATCATGCACACAGAAACACTCTTCCAAACACATACTTTTCTTTTTTGGGTGCCAATAGGCGTTGCTATTGCATTATGGCTACTCTCCTTGTTGGGAGTTGGGCATGATACCGAGGCTGGGCATCTGCATTTAGACTCCGATTTCCATCTTGGGGATTTCCATCTGGGTAATTTTGAGGGTTTTCATATTGGAAAAATTCCCTTATTGCTTATCATCACCTTGTTATTGTTTACTTTTGGAAGCATTGGATTAGGCCTTTTAGAAATCTTATCGATTTTCTTGCCTACAACCAGCGCGTGGACATTGAGTTTATTGGCTGCAGCACTTGCCTTTTTTCCTGCTTTTTTTCTTTCTGCCTTCATTTCCAGAAAGTTACAACCTTTATTTCGAGACTATGGCAAAGCAACCCAAGCCCAAGAGCTTATAGGAATGAGCGCAATTGTGGATAGTAACCTAGTTTCTGATGCTTTTGGTTCTATTCGCGTCAATCAAAAAGGAAATTATGAAATTGAATTAACCGCCCGCACCCTAGAAAAAGAAACGACCATTTCCGCAGGGAAAAAAGTAGTAATTGTCAAAGTTGATGAAGAGCAAAATATTTATTATGTGGCGGAGGTAGAGGAATAAGTATCAGTGAACAATTAACGGTGCGCGAAATTTTTTGCTAACCCTTAATTAATCCAGCAACCTTGTTTCCAATAGTTCTTTAAATTTTCGTAAAATTGCAATAATGGTAAGTAAATCATCTCTCTCTGTGCAGTCGTAAGCTTTTGATACGCAGTAAGTTCTCCCTTCCAATAGCAAGAACTCCCAATATTTCCCTGCCACCGTACAACCATACATAGGCTTTCCATTTTGATTCTTTTCTTGCGCAATTAAACAAGCCTCTAGCAATTGAGCTGTAACATCTCCTTGGGGGTCTTTTTGTTTTTTATACTCTTGAAAATAAAAATAGGGCGTGTCGGCAACTTCTAACACTCCCGATGCAATCATCATATCTGCTTTTACTTTCAAAAAATAATTTTGAATTGTAGTTTCTAGTGTATTCTCATAATAAGTTTTATAACGTTCTGTTTCTCGCAAATGTCCTAATATCAGTACTTGAGCAATAAAATTCATTTTTAGCATTTCTTCGTTCCAACCTACAATTTGGCTCAATAAATTTTCACTTATCAAATCAAAAAGGTATTGTTCACCACTATTTAGGCTTGTGCTTGTTGTAGTCCATTCAGACATGAGCGGATGTGCATGATTTCCAGCAAGTCGTCTTAAACCAAACATTTTTATTAATTCTGCTTCTTGATAAGATTTTATTTTCTTTGCCATTTCGAAAGGGATTATTTTAGCTACAAAGATACTGAATTTCGTTGAACCTAGCAAAAGGTTATTCTTTTTACAAGAAGTTGACAAAAAACACTAATTCACAAAAAACATGATTCATTGTAATCGTTTTTTATTATGTTCTACATAAGAGTTCGGAACTCTCAACTATTTTTCAACTTTATTTTCGTGCGTTTCTACTCTCGCAAGTGCAACCGACATTTCTTTTTGCTGCCTTTTTGCCACAACTGCGCTAATCAAAATACTAATTTCATACAGCATCAGCAAAGGCATAAAAATTAACACTTGACTTAATATATCAGGAGGCGTAATAATTGCCGCAATGATAAGCAAAATCACAATTGCATGACGGCGATAGGCACGTAAAAATTGAGGATTCACCACACCTAGCAAGGTCAAGTAATAAATGACGATGGGCAATTCAAAAAAGATAGCACCGCCCAAAGTGATTTGTGTGACCAAACCAATTACTTCGCCAATTTTCCATTGATTTTGAACGGCTTCCGCAATTTTGAAAGTAGAAAGAAAGGCTACTGAAAAAGGGGTAATTACATAATATGAAAAGAAAACCCCAAGAAAAAATAAGAAGCTGATAATGAACACATTACCCCTAAGTTTTCTTTGTTCTGACTTTTGTAGTCCAGGTTTAATAAACCGCCAAATTTCCCAAATAATATAAGGAAATGCAGCCACAAAGCCCACTACGAAAGACAAAGTAAATGCCATCAAAAACTGCTCGTAAGGGCTAATCGCAATGAAAATAACGTTTACCTTATCAAAACAGAGTTGAGGATTTAACTTACATAAAAATTTATTGGTGGGAAAAGTCGCCGAAAAAGGCGCAAGTACCACTTTTTCAATGAATTGGCTGATATAAAAAAACAATACAATCGCCCCAACTGCAATTGCAACGAGGCTACGAACCAAATGCCACCTCAATTCTTCGAGGTGGTCAAGAAAAGACATCTCTACGTCACTCGCCGCCGAAGAAGGCTTTTTGGCTTTGTTTCTAAAGGTAAATAAAGCAGAAATAATGCTCATTTTGAGAAATAATACGACAAAGATAAGTAGCAAATTATCAATCTAAGGATAAGATTATTCCCTTATGATTACGTGCTCATTAATACAATTTTTGCCCCACAAAGGTACAGATATTTTAGGATAAGTACTAGGTAAGAATTAGTTTATGTTAATATTTTCACTCAAAATATTGATAATAAATAAGTTAAAATCATTGTCCATTCTCAATTATTAATTATCCATTACTTAAATAGGGCTATTTTTCGTGAAAGCTAGTAAAATAATTCCTACTTTTCCTACAATTCAAGTCATAATTTTAACCATTTAAATAAATTTGGATATACATACTTTGAATATTTGTGGAAACAGGCTAACTTGCAGCAATATACTTACAACAAGATTATTATTCCATTTATTACTATTAATTTAAACTTTATGAGGAAACTGTGAAGGTTTTGAAACCTCTTTCCTCAATCAATCTAGCATAAATACTACAGGACAGGTAAGCATTTTAACCTATTCTTGGGATTTTGGCGATAATTCAATGATACAACTAACGCCAAATCCTAGTCATCTTTATGCAAATGGGGGAAGTTTCCTCGTGCAGTTAACAGTTATTTCCTCCGAAGGCTGTATGGACAGTATTCGAAAATCGGTGTTTGTATATCCTAGCCCACCATCGCCTACGGTAAAAAATGATACTGTTTGTTTGGGTAAGGGAACAACCTTGTTAGCCATTACTTCACCACCGAATAAAGCCTACTGGTTTGAAAATGAGCAGGATAATGAGCCTGTTTTTATCGGTAGTTTATTCCCAATAAACAGCCTATTCGAAAATAAAACCTTCTATGCACAAAGTGTTTCTCAATATCAATGCAAAAGCGAAAAAGTGCCTGTTTTTATCACCATTCCCACATTAGATGCACAAACACTTCCCATTGCTCCTCAAGTAGAGTTGCCGATGGCGGAAGTTTCTTTTAGTGTAAGCGCAAACGCGCCTATTGCTGCTTATACTTGGGATTTTGGTGATGAAAATATAGGATATGGCACAAATCCAACGCATCAATATAAACGCCCAGGTATCTTCTTTGTAAGCACTACCCTTATTGATATTTTTGGATGCAAGTATTTGGAAACGAATCAAGTAGAAGTAAGAGATGTGTTTGGGCTTTTTGTTCCTTCTGCGTTTAGTCCTAATGGAGATCAAGAAAATGACGAGTTTTTTATTGCCCAAAACCAAATATTAAGTTTACAATTTCAAGTATTTGACCGTTGGGGACGCATCGTTTTTAGCAGCACAGACCCTAATTTTAAATGGAATGGAAAAGACATCAAAACCGCTCAAGATGTGCCAGAAGGTGTTTATACCTATTATGTAAAAGCCGTTTTTGAAAATAAAAAGGAGCAGACGCAAACGGGAACTATTACCGTGATTCGTTGATACTTATTTTATTTTGTTTTTATCCATAGTGCAGGGTTTGAAACCCTGCACTATGGATAAAAACAAAATACGTTACTTTTATTACAAAATAGTATTAGTATTTATCAACGAAAAATGCCTCTCCTAACAAGCCAAAAAGCTCAAAACCCTTCAAAGAGTTCTGAGCTTTTAAACTTTATTTTGATTTTACTGAAATGCCACCGTCATGAGTTTATACGCATTTTTAGTTGGGTCGCCTGTGCCAATGAGAATGATGTGGCGGTCGCTCACCATGCGCGAGCGTTTTGGGAAAAAGTAAAACAAAGCTTCTTCATTAGAAGCAAGCACTCTTTCTGTAATTTTACCCGAACCTGCATCCATTGAATGACAAACTAATTTGCCTTGCGCCCCCATTTCTGTTAAAAAGATAAAGTGTAAACGCCCTTTGTATTTGCCCAAAGTGTAAGAAAAATACTCGGTGCCTGGCTTATCTCTTTGTTTTTTAGCAATGACTTGCGCCCAAACGGCCGCGCCATCTGCCATTCTAAACGTAATACAACCAATGTCGCCATACACTTCCGTATCGCCACTTTTATAGTGTTCTTCATTAATTAAGATAACAGATTCCCCATCAATTACCATCTCTGAAGTAGCAAAGTTAGCACCATCGCTACCATATTTTTCTTGCAATTTATAAGGAATAACACTCACCGAATCCGCAATGACTTTCATGCTATCAAGGTCGTAACGTTTCATAAAGAAATGTGTCCAGCGCGTTGCATTTTTCCCTAATTTTAAGCCATTAGAAATTCCCATAGGCGAATTATCCGAGCATACACCTGCCACAACTGCTTCCCCATTTGAGCGAAAACGAAGATGCCCATTTAAGAAAAAAGTACTATCTAATTTGATTTTACTAGAAGTGAATTTATCTTCTGTAACATTATACCGAACGATAACAGGAGGCATTGCCGTATCTTTTAGGCTGAAAGTTTGCCTCGAAGTAGCCATCAAAAAAGCGGGGTTTCCTTTGTCATCTAATGCCGCATCTTTGATGATATATTTGTCGGAATAAGGCGTTTTCATTTCTTTGGCATACAATTCTTTTCCCTCTTCCGTAAAAATAGAAACGAAATTGCGTGTACCTTCTGATCCAATCCACATCACAAATTTTTCGTTATTCGAAGTAAAAAATCGGTCAGTATAATCTTTTTTGTTGCCTTTGTCATATTTTGATACAAGTGTTGCATCGAGTTCTGGCGATTTTCCATCAAAACTAAACCAACGCCCTACCACATTAAAGCGTTTGTCTTTTTCGCTATATTGTTTACCAAAAACCACAAAGTGCTTTTCTAATTTTAACAAGTCTAACACCAAGGGGATTTGGTCATGCCCCTCATAAGACAAAGGGCGAAACCATTGCTCGCCATAATCAGGAATCCCATAGCGTTGCAAGTAATAATTGGTTTCTCTTCGCCCTTGTACGTCTTTTTGTGTCGTGGTTTTTCTCCAATATTCAATGTAAACAAATTGCCCACCTCCACCAGGAGCAACCATCAAAGGATAACCTTCTTTAAAAACGGTATAATTCATTACAGGGAAACTACTTTCCTTGACCAAGCCTGCGAAAATTTGCTGCGCAAAACTGCTTAGAGGAAGCAAGGCAAGTAGCAAAAAGAAAAAAGATGCTTGTTTTTGCATGGTATAATGTATAAATAGAATGGTGAATTAAACCCAGCAAGGGTTTTTCCGAACCTTGCTAGGTTTCAAATGTTAAACATACAAAGGAAATGCCAACATAAAATGATTTACTTCTGCCTTGATTTTTGCTAATTCTGCCTCGTTTTGATGGTTCATTAGGCTTCTATCAATAAAATCAGCGAGCGTGTGCATATCTGCTTCATTGCAACCTCTTGAGGTCATTGCAGGCGTGCCAATACGAATCCCACTGGTAACCATTGGACTTTCAGTATCATAAGGCACCATGTTTTTGTTTACAGTAATGTCTGTTTTGCCTAAACATTCCTCCGCCAATTTTCCTGTCAAACCTTTACTACGTAAATCAATGGAAAACAAGTGATTATCTGTGCCACCCGAAACAATCGCATAACCTTTATCTGTCAAGGCTTTCGCCAAAACTTGTGTATTTTTTTGTACTTGTTGGCAATAAGTTTTGAAACTCGGAGATAAAGCCTCCCCAAAAGCTATCGCTTTTGCCGCAATTGTGTGCATCAAAGGACCGCCTTGCGTGCCAGGGAAAACCGCACTATCTAACACAGAACTCATTTTGCGGAGTTTTTCTTTAAATTTCAAACCCATCAGATTGTCGTGGTCTTTGCCTACCATAATAATCCCCCCTCTCGGTCCACGCAAAGTTTTGTGTGTAGTAGAAGTAATCACATGGCAATGTTCCATCGGATTGTTCAGCAAACCTGTGGCAATTAAGCCCGCAGGATGAGAAATATCTGCTAATAAAATCGCGCCTACTTCGTCTGCTACCTCTCTGAACACTTTGTAATCCCAATCTCTCGAATAATTACTTGCCCCAGCAATGATAAGTTTTGGGCGTTCTTTGCGTGCTGTATCTCTTAATTGGTCATAATCTAGCAAACCATCGGCTTGTTTTACCCCATAAAAAGTAGGGCGATACAATTTACCCGAAAAATTTACCGCAGAACCATGCGTTAAATGCCCACCATGCGACAAATCAAAGCCTAAAATCGTGTCGCCTGCTTTCAAACAAGCCAACATTACCGCAGCATTTGCTTGCGCGCCCGAATGAGGTTGCACATTTGCCCAATCCGCGCCAAATAATTGTTTTACCCTATCACGCGCCAATACTTCAACCTCATCAACAAATTGGCAACCCCCATAATAACGCTTTGCGGGCAAACCTTCTGCGTATTTGTTGGTCAAACAAGAACCCGCAGCATCCATCACTGCTTGGCTCACAAAATTCTCAGAAGCAATCAATTCGATGCCTTCTTGCTGGCGATGCAGCTCTTTTTCAAGATCGG
>JBJXHA010000409.1:0-4174 GCA_046160275.1 Bacteroidia bacterium
CAATTTTTTATAGCCACACATTCCCCCATCATTGCCGCGCAATTTGAGCCTTGTGAGCGTGTGATTTTAGCTTTTGATGAGGAAGGTTTTGTAACTTCTGCTTCTACACATCGTGGCAGTGTGCCGACTGGTGATGACCCTAATGATATGTTAATCAAGGACTTTCAAGTGAAAAGTATTTATGGAAAAGAAGGGCTGGCTAAATGGAATCGTTACATCGAATTAAAACAACTGATTCAACAAGAACAGGGCAAAACGCAAAAACTAGCTTTGATGCAGGAATACATGAAAATTGGGAACGATTATAATTTTTTACCTACTCATGAAATTTTTAACCAAAAATGACAACTCCTCTATTTTGTCTGAAGGTTTGAATTATGATGGAAAGCCAGGAGACAGGCTAAAATTGAGGGAGAAATTGTTAGCAGAACAAAAAGGATTTTGCGCTTATTCTGAAAAATATATTTCAAAAATTGATAGCCATACGATTGAGCATTTTAATCCTATACTTAAGCATACTTCACAAGATAGTTATTATAATTGGTATGTAGTGATTACTTGGATGAATGAGCATAAGTTTAAAAAGTTGGATAGCCGCTTTTTGCCAATCGCTTCTCCTTATGATACAACACTTTTGAGCCGCATTATTTATAAGGATAAGATATTTCAAGTAGTTGATGCAAATGATATAGAAGCAGATAATCTAATTAAGTTTTTAGGTGTGAATCAGTCGGAGGTTTGTGAGGAGAGAGATAAACAGGTTTAAAGGGTAAAAGACTTAAGAAGCATTTGTCAAGATGAGGAATTATTTCTAATGTGGTTGGTTTTAGACAAACAAAACTTATCCTTTCTCAGCGCATTAGAAGCAGAATTAGGAATGAATTTAACGCATTTAATAGAATAAGAATACAATAACATTATAAAAATGGCAAAACGAGATTTTTACGAAGTGCTTGGCGTTGCTAAGAATGCTGATGCCGATGAGCTAAAGAAAGCATATAAAAAGTTGGCTTTGAAGTATCACCCCGATAGAAATCAGGGTGATGCGGCGGCTGAGGAGAAATTTAAGGAGGCGGCAGAAGCCTATGAGATATTAAGTGATGCAGATAAGCGTGCGCGCTATGACCGTTTTGGTCATGCAGGCGTAGGAGGTGCTGCAGGTGGTGGCGGTCAATACACCGATTTGAATGATATTTTTGCCAATTTTGGAGATATTTTTGGCGATAGTTTTTTTGGCGGAATGGGCGGTGGTCGTCAAAGAACGCGCAAACGCGGTCAACGTGGTTCTGATTTGCGCATTGAAATGAAACTAGATTTGGAGGAAATAGCGAAAGGGGTAGAGAAAAAAATCAAGTTAAATCGTTATCATGCTTGTGCTCCTTGTTCAGGCACAGGCGCAGATGGCGGCTCGGCTTTCCGCTCTTGCCCAACCTGTAATGGTGCGGGCGAAATTCGCCAAACCGCAGGCGGTGGCTTTTTTCAACAAGTTGTAGTAACGGCTTGCCCTACTTGTCAAGGCGAAGGACGCATTATCGAGCGAAATTGCAAAACTTGCGAAGGTAAAGGGAGGAATATGCAAGAAGAAAACCTTTCCGTTAAAATTCCCGCAGGCGTACAAGAAGGAATGTCTTTGTCATTGAGAAGCAAAGGACACGCAGGTTTGCGCGGCGGAGATGCAGGCGATTTGATTATTCAAATTTCGGAGAAAAAACACGATTTTTTTGAAAGAGATGGCGATAACTTAATACACGAGTTGTTTATTACCTTCCCCGATGCGGCTCTAGGGATGAAAGCAGAAGTGCCAACGATTGATGGAGGGAAAGTACGTTTTGAAATTAAAGCGGGAACTTTACCGGGTAAAGTCGTGCGTTTACGTGGAAAAGGCTTGCCTAATATCAATGGCTACGGCACAGGCGACCTACTCATTCATCTCAATGTATGGATTCCGCAAGAACTATCTTCCGAAGAAAGAGCAACCCTCAATAAATTGCGCGATGCCAAAAACTTCAAACCGAACCCAACAGGCGAAGAAAAAGGCTTTTTTGCGAGAATGAAGGAGTTTTTTAGTTAATTTTTTGATTTCCAAGAAATATAAAGCGTACCCTACGAACAGTCGCAAGACTTTCGTAGGGTACGCTTTGTTAATTTGGTTGTGCTTGACGCAAACAACGCAGGAATTTATTTCAGGCTCAAAAATGTACGCTTTTGCTGTCCGTAGAGAACAAAATTCTGACGAAAAAAGCATCCCGAAGTAATCGAAAACCTATATTGTTGTTATGATTTGTAGATTCGTTCTTTGGGAAGGAATATTCTCCTAAATCTTAGTTGATTGACAAATTTAGGGCAAATTTTCAATGTCGCCCAAGTCTTTCGCCCGCCCTGAAGCACGCTTATTAATTTTCAAACTTTCTACATCAATAAACAATACTTCTAAGTCTTCGATATTTGCCCTAATTGCTTTTTCAAAGCAAGTCCTAAAATCCAAGCCTGAAACGCTCGTAAGAATATCTATTCGGTTCGGCTCGTAGCCCAATTGAAAGATAAGGTTTTCGTTCAAAAAATCAGCCGCTGTTAGGTTAGGGTGTTTAAAGCCAAAATCAGCAAGGGCTTGAATCACCTTATGGGCATTTTCATCTGAAACAGCTATCCAAAAATCCAAGTCACCCGTATAACGTGGATAACCATGAAAACCAACAGCGTAACCTCCTACAATCATGTACTCAACTTGATGTAAGTTTAGCAATTCTATAAACTCTTTGAAGTCGGGATTGAATCTCATCTTTTGTGTGATATTGTTCGCGTAAAAATTCAATAGCAAAAATGCGTTTCTCTGCACTTTGTTGAAGCCAATAGAGATGTGCTTTAGGCTCTTCTCCCAACTTATGGATAGAAAAAACGGTTTTATTGAGTTCAAAATCGCGCATAACTTGTTTGTTTTGATGGAAATAAATCTAAGGGCGAAGTTAGCATTTTTTGTGAAATATTGCAAGCGCTAAGGCAGAAACCTTAAAAGTTCTGAACCTCATGTTTGTTTTCGTAAGGTAGGGGTTGCAACCCCTACCTTACGAAAACAATCTACAAATTTTTTCGCCTACAGGCGAATTACAAAAACAAAAAAAAAAAAGCTACTGAGCCTCCCGAAGTAATCGAAAACCTACAATGAAGTACTGATAAGTAGGTACGACCCTGAAGCGGAGAGTCGCACGACAATAGTTAGCATTAAGGCCCCACGACCCGCCGCGACAAATTCGATATTCAGATATTTCTAAATTTTGATTGTTTTTATTTCGTAATATTGGATTATTGGTAATGCTGTTTTTCTTACAATAATCGTAATATTTTTCTGCATACCAGTCCTCACACCATTCCCATACATTGCCCGACATCCCACAAATACCCAACTCGTTCGGGTCTTTGCTGCCTACTACGTGCGTTTTGCTACCCGCATTTTCACTGTACCAAGCCACGTCTCCTATTGTGTTGCTTCCCGCATAAAGATAGCCCTTGCTTTTATTCCCGCCACGCGCCGCATATTCCCATTCTGCCTCGCTTGGCAAGCGGTATTTGCAGCCTGTTTTTTGGTTCAGCTTTTGAATAAATACTTGTACGTCTTCCCACGATACATTTTCCACAGGTAAATTATCTCCTTTAAAAGACGAAGGGTTATTCCCCATAATTTCCTGCCATTCGGCTTGAGTAACCTCGTATTTGCCCATATAAAAACTGCTTACCGTAACGCTATGCACAGGTTTTTCATCGCTGCTACCGTCATTGCTTCCCATCATAAAAGTCCCCCCTTCTACAAAGACAAAATTTCCCCATTCGCAAGTTTTTTCCTCACAAGGACCCGGGCAGCCTTTACATTTGCTTGTGCCATACACATCAGGGCAGTGGTCGTCTTTGTCGCAAATGCCGTCATAGTCGCGGTCATTGCAGCCTACGTCTTGCCCAAGTTTAAATTTGGCGACTAAACCTACTTCCCAAAATTCAGTTCCAGGCACAATGTAGAGCCAGTATTTATCCAACGAACGATAAATCGTGCGTGACCTGCTTTGAGAAAAGGCAGTAATCACATTGTCATTTAACTCAATTTCGCTAATAAAGTGAAGGATTTCTTTACGCGCCGCCTCTATTTTTTCGCTACGCTTGATTGCTTCGTTCGCCATTGACCCCG
>JBJXHA010000410.1:0-14533 GCA_046160275.1 Bacteroidia bacterium
TAGCAAAATATAGTTCATTTGCGACAGGATTAGGATACATTTCAACAATCAAATCTATTGTTTTTTCAGTAAATACCTTGTCGTCAGAAAACGTTCCACCATATTTCCCATTTGTTTTGCGATAAGCAACCAACTTCATTTCGTTATGTCCGCCACCACCACCCGAAAGCGAAACATTGGAATAAGTATGAACGAAACCTAAGCCTTCTTGTGCGTACATATTTTCAAGCGTGGGCATATCATATTGTTTTACCATGTCATTTTGCGAAGTTTCATAAGCAGTTATGCGTGCGTGTCCAGGGTAGCCTTTTATAGTGTTAAAGTGGTTTTGCGTAAAAAGAAGCGTATCTATTTCCTCCTTTAAAAGGGTACTAGTTTCTTCGCTAGATTCATACCAGCCATTTTTTTCAAAAATCACTTTCTTGCCTTTTAGCAAATAAGTATCAACATTTGCAGAAATCACTTGACACTGAAACCGCGTTTTTTTATACCCCCCATGTCCCATTGGCGCAGACCAATTATATTCATACACATATTCCAACGAATCCCCAACTGCCAAGCTAAAATCTTCATAAACAGGCATTTTTCTTCCTATCGGTTGTTCTTCTATTCCATACAAAATATGATGTCCTTTGTGATTTATATAATCGGGAAAATCAATAATTCCATAATGTTCGCTTAATTTCACTGTATCTCCTGTGGTTAATGCAATAATTTGCACGCTGTCTGTTTCCATTTGATTCGTATTTCGATTGTAGGCAATAGGCAAACGTTTATAGGCAACAGTTTGGGCAATAATATTAGTTGCCGAGTCAAAAGACCATTGTCTTCCTATGCTAGTTCCTACATTTAAGCGAAATTTCAGGAGGTTATTTTCTCTAAAAGTATAATAACCTGCACCGTATGTTACCTTTTCCCCTAAACAGTTGGGGAGCGTTACGGACGTGCCAACTCTAGGCATGGTATGAATACTCGGCAAGAAATAGGCTTTATCATTAAAGTTGTCATCATAAGTACTATCAATCCAAGCAGTATAGAGATTATTTCTTTGTGTTTCGTTATTGGCTAAAAATTGATAATGATAATGTTCGCCCATTTTTGGCAAGGGATACCAGGCATTTGCTTCAAAATAAGCATCAGGTAAAATCGTCCCCACTGTATCTTTCCCAACTTGATAATAGGCAACTAAATCACGGTTCAGATGATAAGACCCCGAAGGCGAGCTACTATCAAAACGGTCATGCGTCATACCCAAAGATTGCGTATAAGTACGTGAGTATATCCCAGGGTAGAGCAAAAGATTCTTTTTATTTGCTAAATTCATGCTATCTAATTGCATTCCCTTACAAACCACAGTTGTCAATGCACCCGTAATTAACTCTTTTCCGAGTTGCAAAGGATAAGCATTTGCGAGCGAAGCCGCACGAAAAGAATAGGTAAAATATTTGGTTTCTGTTTTTGCCTCGTCATAACTTGAAGTGGTGGAACCCTGTTGCTTTTGGGTATGTGTCATAAAACTAGCCACCTTCACTTCAAAACGAACAGAATCAGCAAAAACAATTTTTCCCACAATTTGGTGCTTTTCATAGCCTTTTTGGTGAGAACCTTGGTAGCTAGTCCCCCAGTAATTGGTAATGTCATATTGGTAAATATCGCCTATGTTAAAATTATAGATTTCTTTTGCTTTCGGAACTTGCAAGCCTAGCCCTGCATTTTCAAGCCCTACAAGAGAAAAAACATTGATAGTAGAATAAACAAGGCCTATATCGGGTAAAAGGAGAAGCCCATGCGATTTAGAAAGGCGATAAGTGGTATTATTCGAAATTTGAATCGTTTTAATGGAATCGCTTACGGAGGGAAAAATATTTTCTTCGCTTATTGCAATCACTGTTGCCGTAAGGTTATTGGTAGCATCGAATAACCATGTATCATTTAATTTTGCTTGTGTTGATAAGACAAATGATTGATTATTAGAAAGATTCGTAAAAACATATTCACCGTTTGGTTTTTGCGTAATTTGGTCATAAAAAGGAGAAAGTGCTTTTTCATAGCTCATATTATTATTTACCCCATGATAAATATCGCTCATTACAAACACGCTATCCCCGTTCATGACATAACTACTATCCACAAAAGCAGTATAAGAAATGTCGCCATCATTCAAGTTAAGTCCTTGATAATGATATTTCTCGTTCAAGGCAATAGGCTTCCAATTTTGTGCTTGCATAGCGGCACAAACAAAGAGCAGGCAAAGGAAAAAAAATGGCGTAATTTGTTTCATAAAAAATGATAAATAGGTTATAAGTGATAGTTTATAGTTGAAATAAATACAATTACTTGGTTATCATTTAATTAAATTTTTCTAATACTATAAACTAATTCAATTCGCACTCAATACATTGTAAAGAAAAATTTCTCATGTTTTTGCGGGCTGGTCATGCTGTATTTCGACAAGCTCAATAACCATAAGCATCTTATCAAAAACAGCTTGAACACATTGCGTGATAAGATATTTCCAATATGACAACTAGGAAAAAATGCAATAAAACTTAATTTACAGTGTACTCAATACTTGTATGCTACCTAAACTAACGTAAAAATACAAGATTTCGTTGCTACGAGACGAGTGAAAAATCAGTGTGCATATCTTTTAAACCTAGAAACACAAAGTCGAAGAAGTTCTAGCACAAAGTAACACAAAGAAAAAGCCCTTGCCCTCTCGCTTTGTGTTACTTTGTGAAAAAAATTTTGTGAAACTTGGTGGTTAAAAAATTTAGTGATTAAGGGGCTAACTTTTTACAAAAAAACCGACCTAAAAGGTCGGCTTCGTTTTATTCTACGGTAACTGATTTTGCTAAATTTCGGGGCTGGTCGACATTGCAATTTCGCATAACAGCAATGTAATAAGAAAGTAACTGTAAAGGAATCACCGCCAACAAAGGAGCGATTGCTTTGGCAGTAGCCGGAATTTCGATAACGAACTCGGCAAGCCTACGAACTTGCGTATCACCTTCGGTTACAATGGCAATCACACGCCCTTTTCTTGCACACACCTCCTCAATGTTGCTCACCACTTTTTCATAAATCACGTGGTCATCTTCATGGCGAGTAGCAATTACCACCACAGGCATATTTTCATCAATCAAAGCGATAGGGCCATGCTTCATTTCTGCGGCAGGGTAGCCTTCGGCATGAATATAAGAAATTTCTTTCAGTTTCAAAGCACCTTCCAACGCCACTGGGAAATTATAACCTCTTCCTAAATATAAGAAATTAGGAGAATCTTTGAAAATTTCAGAAAGTGCGCGAATTTCTTGGTCTAGTTCCAAGGTTTTGCGCACTTTTTCGGGAATTTGCAGCAATTCGTGAATAACTTCTCTCGTTTTCGGCGTACTCGTACCTTTTAATTCTGCTACGTATAAAGCCATGAGAGAAAGTGCGGTTACTTGTGCAGTAAAAGCCTTCGTAGAAGCCACCCCGATTTCAGGACCTGCATGAATATAAACACCTGCGTGGGTTGCTCTTGGAATAGAAGAACCTACCACATTACAAATCCCTAGCACCAATGCACCTCTTTCTTTTGCCAACTGAATTGCCGCAAGTGTATCAGCCGTTTCTCCACTTTGAGAAATTGCAATCACAACATCACCTGGACCTACAATCGGGTCACGATAACGGAACTCCGAAGCATATTCAACTTCTACGGGGATGCGAGCATACTCTTCGAATAAATATTCGCCCACCAAACCTGCGTGCCAACTTGTACCACAAGCTACAAAAATAAAGCGATTCGCTTTTTTCAGTTGTTCTTTCACCAAAGAAAGCCCGCCCAAATGCACAGACAAATCATCTGGGTCAATACGCCCACGCATACTATCCATGATAGAGCGCGGTTGTTCGTAAATTTCCTTCAACATGAAATGGTCATAGCCGCCTTTTTCTAAGGCTTCAAGTTCCATGTCAATTCGTTCAATATAAGGAGTTTGCGTTTCGCTTTTCAAGTTCATTACATGATGCCCATCTCTGGTCACGACCGCAATTTCATTATCATTTAGATAAATTACATCTTTAGTATGTTCTACGATAGGGGTAGCATCAGAGGCAATAATGTACTCACCGTCCCCTACTCCAATAGCGATTGGGCTACTTTTACGCGCCACAATCAACTGGTCGGGGGCTTCCTTACAAATTACCACAATCCCATAAGCTCCCGTAACGCGGTTTAACGCAATACGAACAGCTTCTACAGCAGAAATCTCATTATTTTTATAAATATCCTCTATCAAATTTACCAAAACTTCTGTATCTGTCGCACTTTTGAAAGTATAGCCAAGTTTTGTCAATTCCTTTCTTAAAACGGCATAGTTTTCAATAATTCCATTATGAATAATGGCAAAAGTCCCAGATTCAGAAAGATGTGGGTGAGAATTTTCATCAGAAGGTGCGCCATGGGTTGCCCATCTTGTATGCCCCATACCTATCACCGCTTTTTTGTCTTTATCTTCAGCATATTTCTCTAATACGGCAACTTTTCCCTTCTTTTTGTAAAATTTAATTTCATTTTTTTGCAATAAGGCAACTCCTGTAGAGTCATAGCCTCTGTATTCTAAACGCTTCAACCCATTGATAATGATGGGGTATGCATCTCGGTAGCCAATGTAGCCTACAATTCCGCACATAATTTTGAGATTAGATGAATAAATACTTAAATATTGTTTGAGGCTTCTTATCAGTTTATTATAACCGAATAAAGAGCTAACAACGGAAAATTAAAGATAAAATTATGATTTTTTCGGATTCACTCGTTATCTTTCACCTTATTTAACAGTAATAGGTTGTATTTCCTATCAAATTGTCGGCAAAGGTACGCTTTTTTTGAGAACAAGCAAAGCCCAAACCTAATGCACTTCCGTCAAACATTCTTCTATTTCTGTGGCGCATCTCACGCTTTCTTTAAAAATATAGGCTGAAATTCTTGCTATTTTTTGCGTGTTTATACCCATAGAATAAGGTGGCATTTCTTTCAAAAATCTTAAAAAGCCTGCCCAAGTTTTTTCACAAATTGCCATTTCCCTGCTACTTTTTCATATAACACTATGTAAGACTCGCTTTTTTGCGCCCTATAATGCCCAATGATGATTAAAGCAAGGCTTCCTTTGCGATAAAGGAAAGGTTTGCCAAATGCATTGTAACTTTCAACACCAAAAGTTTGGGTGATTTCTTTCCAATAATTTGCATAACCTTCCGTGGTTTTTAAGTTGTGTTTTTGCTGTATTTCGCTCACTTTGGGGTAAGGAAGAAAGGTATATGATGTGAAAAGTTGTGTGTTAAAACTTGAATCTGCCATCAATTTAACTGCCTCTTGATATTCCTCTGCCGTAATTTTATAGGCTTCCTCAAGCATCGCATTTACCTTAACTTCTGTTTCTCCAGTAATTCTTGCATTGAGTTCTAGCTGATATTCATTCAATAAGGCTGTTTTGGGAGAGAAATAGGCGGTGTCTGCTTTCGCTACTTGTAAGAGCAAAGTAGGCATACTTTCGGGAGCTAAGGTTGGCACATCTAAAACGGTTAATTTGTTTTTAGTTTCCTTCGTTTTTCCTTTAAAATAAAATGCGATTCCTACAATGCCTCCTAATAAAAGGAAAAATGCTAAAGCCCCTAGGAGCAGATAATTTTGAGTATTTCCGTTTTGCATACGCCTAATTGATTTACTAAGTCGTTGAATAACAGAGGCTACGCCATTTACCGCGCCATCTATTATGTATTTATCTAAATTTCCTGCCCAATAAGCCAAAGACTTTCCTGATTTTGCTTGATTATTTTGGGCAAGCATCACATATTTGTCAAAAGAAATGTTTCGCTTTGCAGTTCCGCCCCCTTGCGTTTGCATGACCATGTTTTTTGCCACATTAGGTTGGTCTGCGATTTCATTTCCAACAAAATTGACTGCTCCATCTATCATTTCATGGTCGAGAAATGCCAATACTTTCGGCTGGCTTGCCATCATTTTTCCAAAAAAATTGACAAAGCCATCTACGATTTTCTTGTCAAAGGTGGCAAATAATTCGCAAAATACCAAAAAAGGGTGCGCAATTAACCTTGTATAAGCAGCATCTTGATAAAAATGTTGTTGCGAAATGCGTTGAAGCAAGGAAGGTTTTTGCTGGGGATTGGGTGCATTTTTTTTGCTAATAAATTGATAATAAGCCATTCCAGCCCCTAAACTTAAAGCGAGTAACGAAGCAAACAAGGTAAAATGATAGGGCAAATGTTCGGAATGTTTTGGAGATGAAAAAGCCCTAAGCAGCCAGCTATTTTCCGCAGAAAAAGGGTTAAAACTATACACAAAAAACAGGGTAAAGAAGGCAGTAATACTCACAGGCAACCACATTTTCCAATTTGCCTCGTGAAAATGAAAAGCAGTTTGAGGAAAATATTTTTGTAAGCGATTTTCTCCCAAAAATATCAAAGAAAAATGACGCACCATATAATAAGGTGTCAACAAGCTCGTAGCCCAAACCATTGCGCCAAGCACTAAACCTAGTTTTCCCTGTTTCCACGAAAATTGAAAGACTGCCTCCAAAATCCCCTCTTTCGACAAAAATCCTGAAAAGAAAGGCATTCCAATCAAGCCAAGCATACAAATTGCGGTAGCATAAAAAGTAATGGGGAGGTATTTTTTTAGCCCACCCATGTAAGTTAAATCTTGGGCTGAAATAGAAGTAATTTTCTCATTATCAAGTTGATGTTGTATTTCATGAATAATAATTGCTGCTGCTAAAAACAAGCCACATTTGAAAAAAGCGTGCGTAATGAGATGAAAGAGCGCGTAATCGTAAGCTCCTACGCCCAAAGCCGTTATCATCAATCCGAGTTGAGAAACCGTAGAATATGCCAATACGCGCTTGATGTCAGTTTGTGTTAAGGCAGCCAAAGCAGCCATAAGTGCTGTAATTGCACCAATGAAGGCAATAAAAATCAGCGCATCAGGCGTTAAAATGGGAGAAATTCTTGCTGTTAAATACACACCAGCCGCCACCATTGTCGCTGCATGAATCAGGGATGAAACGGGCGTAGGGCCTTCCATGGCATCAGGAAGCCAGATTTGTAAGGGAAATTGTGCAGATTTGCCCATTGCACCGCCAAAAATAAGCAAGCCAATGAGGGTTTGTAAGGAAGGTGAAAGGGTATGAAAATTTTGCGCAATGAGTTGAATATCAAAAGTTTTTACATTCGCAAAGCAACATAAAATCCCTGCAAGAAAGCCTACATCTCCGATTCTATTCACTAAAAAAGCTTTTTGGCTGGCACGGGCAGGCTTGTCTTTTTGAAACCAAAAACCTATCAAAAAATAAGAACTTAGCCCCACTAATTCCCAAAACATAAATAACATTAACAAATTATCGCTCACTACGATACCCAACATGGCAAAACAAAATAAGCCCAAATATCCCCAATAGCGATAATAATAGGTGTCATGCTGCATATAGGAAAGGGAAAATAAATGCACAAGGCTGGAAATCAAGGTAATAAGCAAAAGAAGTAAGCTGCTTAACTTGTCAAGATAGACTCCAAATGACAAGTGAATGTCACCAAAATGAAGCCAATTATATGAATAATGAAAATCATTCATTTCCTCATTTCTCCAAACATTAGCAAACAAAAAAATAGCCGTAACAAAGCTCAACAGTAAGCTAATAAAAGAATATTTATCTAATTGTTTGAAATTTTTACCACCCACAAAACAAAGTAAAGCGTTAGATAGTGGCAATAATAAAATGGATAAGATGAGATATATCATTGGAGGTGTAAAAACTAGCGCAAGTTAGTAAAATTTAGGCATTTTTGTACGTTTCCGTTTAAACCATTTTCTTTTTACCTATGTTTTATGATTTTACAGGTATTTTTTCAGAATTTTATTTTACAAAAATGATATAGTAATTCTTGTAATTCTAAAAAAGTGTATTACTTTTGCAACGTGAAGCGAATGTTAATGGGATTTCTTAAAAAACAGGGTCTATCTTGGTTTGAACGGGTATTTTTGTAAGTTGTATTTGGGTAATTTTCTTGATAAAAAACGAGAAAAATCTATATTTCATAGGAATCTCTTACAGAAAAATAGACACTATTTATCGGGGTTTTATAATAAAAGTAATAAATAACAAGCAATGATTCATCATAAAAGTGTAGAATATTCTATGCTATTCAAATGATGTTTATATGTTAGAAATGGAATCTAAATTACTTATAATCAAAAGAGTACACACATATTTTTATTATTTAAAATAGTTTTTGACATAAATCTTTCGGCGCGATCATCTATTTCACCTTGTAAGAAAAAGTTAAGAAGTGTAGAAAATTTGCTAACAAATTTCAAAAAAATCTTACATTTTCGTACCTTTATATCAAAAAAAAGTGTAACTTTGTACGAAGTTCATCCTCTAAAAAGTATCTATTTTGTATAGATAAAAAACTTAAAATAACATCATAAAGACATCTTCAACCTGTTTTAATGTTAATCTGATAACCTTTCATCATGAATGCTAACCGTATTTTCCTTATACTTTTCAGTTGCGCTTTGGGTATCACCTCTACCCAAGCCCAATCCGAAGTATCAGTTTTATCGTCTTCGATAGCCCTTCAAGGTATATCACAGACCGAGTCCTCTTTGGTAACGCTGTCCACTCCTTTTCTAAGTGTAGAGCAAAACACCCGTAATGGCGTGTTCGGCTTAGTTGTTCTTCGTCAAGATGAAGAAATTCAACGCTTTTCATTCTCGAATCCGATTAGTACACCTCTTGTTAAAGACAATTATGTGTATGTGTTAGAATCAAGAAGCAACGAAAGTGTCTTGCGAGTGTATGAAATAGCCGAAACAGGTAAGTTGCTGTTTAGTTCTTTCAAGAAATTACCTATCGCGCAAACTATTCGTCAATATGCAGATTTACTGTTAGTTGAGGGAATGGAAAGTGTTTATGTGTTTGATTTCACCCACCCTAATCACCCTGATTTGGTGCGTATTTCATCACCTTCGGCATTGCGTCTAGGCTTAATTTCGACTCCAGCCGCGAAAGTGTATCCCAATCCTTCGGTTGCGGATTGGCACATTGATTTGAGTTCTTTTCCGCAGGGAGATTATACGATTTCAATTAGCGACATGGAGGGGAAAACGTTATTTAGCCAAAATGCGAACAATGAGGAGGTAATTGTACCAAATACCTATTCTTATGGAACGTATTTTTACACCGTATTTCAAAACAGGCTTCCGATACAACATGGTAGGTTAGTTTCAAATAAATAGTATTCATTGATAATCAAATAAATAATGCTGATAAAACGCCTGTTTTATCAGCATTATTCGTTTATGCTAATCACTTGTTGCAAAATTAAATACAAGGCAACAGCAGCCGCTAAGATAGAAATGCTTCTTTTCCAAAACGAGAATCTTGCGCGTGGAAAGAACCGAAGGTAAGCCCACATTAAAAGGAAACAAACTGCAATAATCAATAATTGCCCCATTTCTAAGCCTACATTAAAAGCAAAAAGTGGCAACAATAATTCCTCTTCTGCCCCCAACAACATTTTCAAATAATTAGAAAAGCCTAGCCCATGAATTAAGCCAAAAAACAAGGTAAGTGCATAATTCCCATACCGCATTTGGGGGGAAATAGCACGTTCGCCTTGTTGCAAATTTGAAAGCGAGGTGATTAAAATGGTCAGTGGAATACAAAACTCAATAATATTTGCTGGAAAATCTAGGAGATGTAATGCTGCTAAAGCAAGGGTTAAGGAATGTCCAAACGTAAAAGCCGTTATCAAAATTACTACTTTCCGCCAATCTTTCGGCTGATAAATCGCAGATAAAGCCATCACAAATACTAAATGATCGTAGGCTTCTAAGTTTGCAATGTGTTGAAAACCAATCTGTAAATAAGCAAAAAATGGATGCACGAGAAAAATGAAAAATGAAAAATGAAAAATGAAAAGTGTTTAGGAAGATTTAGGGTTCGGAACCTTTAAGTTCCGAACCCTAAATCTTCCTAAAGTTACAAATTAAGCATGTGTTTTAGGTTGCAAGTCGCGGGGGTCAATAACAGGGAAAAAGGCATAATGCAAAGGTGTGCCTTTAAATTGGCTGAACATAATACCGCGCGTGGTATCAACAGAGGTTACATATAATTCTTCTTGCCACTCTTCGGGTAAAGTAAGCGTAGTTCCTTGTTTGATAACGATTTTTTCAAAATCTTTAATCTCATACACGCATAAAGTCCCTAATCTTGCCAAATTACTTGTTTGGTCTTCCGCTTTTACAATTACATGAGAAAAAACAGCAACTACTTTGTTTTCAGGGTCTATTTGATGTTGAATGTTAAAATCAAAATAGAAATTGGTGGTAGCAGGTGCACCTGGTGCGGGTGGAATGAGCGCGAACTCAAGTAGTTCGATTGAGCGAATTTGAAATTCCATAAATTAAATAATTAAGAATTGAGAATGATTTTATCTTTAAAGTTACTTAAATTTTTGCTAAATTAGCCCGCAAAGATACGACTTTTCGCGGATAAAAAACGAAAAGGCACTGCAACATTTCTGTTACAGTGCCTTTTTATTTCAAGCACAAAGGCTTATTTTTTAGCTGCCAATTGCTCAAGTTCTGCACGCGCCGCAGGTTTGTAAGGACCATACAAAGCGTCTTTGAATGCAAGTTTCGCTTTTGCAGCATCATTATTTTTCTTTGCTGCCATACCCAACAAGAAGCTATATTTTGCTTTTGCTTTCGCATCACTTGCCGCAGTAGCCACTAATTTGTCTAAATCCGCAATTGCATCTGCATATTTTCCTGTTTCGTACTCTGCACGCGCTTTCAAGAACTGCAAAGCTTTGTTGTCAGGAGAAGCTGTGAGTGCATCAGCGATGTAATTCAATGCACCTTTAGGATCATTGTTACTCATGTAAAGATTGGCAACCAAACCATACATTTTCGCTTTGTTCGCAGGATCTTTTTCCACCTTAATCGCTGTTTCGTAATACTCAATTGCTTTCGCCAAATTGCCTTTTTTGCGCTCAATTTTACCTTTCAAAATGTAGGCATTTGCGTAGTCATTTTGAATTTCCAAGCATTTGTCAGCTTGCTTCAAGCCTTCGTCAAACTCGTTGTTCAAATAGTAACTGATAGCAGTTTTGTAGAAAAACAAGTGATTGGTACGCAACAATTGAAGTTCGATGAGTTTTTTGTAAGGACCAAAATTAGCCTTTTCCCATGCCTTTTTCGCATTGTCATTTTCGCCCAATTTGCTATAAGCGATCCCCAAACCATAGTAATACTTCGCTTTTTCGGCAGGAGGCAAGTTTTTAAACTCCTCGCTTTCCGTAGAAGTTGCATAAGCAGTTTTAGCATCATCCCAACGCCCTTCGGCTGCCAACAATTCCGCTTTGTAGAAATTGATGTTCATGTTAGTTGGGTCAATTTTTTCTGCCGCGCTCAAATGCGCTTTCGCATCTTCTACTCGCTCTTGCTTCAACAAGGTTTGTACGAGCAACAACTCATACTGCACCTTACGATTAGGACTTTTTTCATTTTCAACTGCCTGCTCATAGAATTTTGTTGCCGTTACAAGATCACCTTGCATCTTGTAGATTTTCGCCATTTGCGTATAAGCAGGCGTAAAATCTTTGTTCAACTCAATACTTTTTTTGAAGGCTTCTTTTGCCCAATCGTACTCTTTCGCCCTAGAGCAGCACACTCCATTTTCGAAATAATACTTGTAGTTTTGAGGTTCAAGCCTAATCGCTTCCTCATACTTTCCAACCGCCTCTTTCAACTTGTTTGCCTTTTGCAACTCTTTCGCTTGCAAATAAGCCGCTTTGCCCGGACCGCTTTGTCCGAACACGCTCATACACATAAGCATACTAAGCGCGAATACACAACATAAAAACTTATAGCTTTTCATATACGAGATATTTATTCAGTTATCGTTTAATGAAATTAGACTCTTGTGATTATACATTTATTTTGCCCTTCAAGAAATGTTCTTCCCTAAAAAGAGATTACTTTATTTTCTATCTTATTGAATTACAAACAATTAGCTATATAAGCATATACTCATCGTTTTGATTCCTCTCTTCACCGCCCCAATTATCTACATTTATTTTTAATTGTCAAAACAAAATGAAGATTATTTTTGAGAAATTTTTCCAATTTAACTCTGTCATCTAAAAATGTATTATTTATAAAATATCAAACTTTAATTATTTTCAATCGTTTTAGTATTTTTTATATTGAAATTTATATATATTGGACTAAGATTTTTGTGTGTTTGCTCAGAAACCTTCATGCATTTTTATAGAGAATAAACGAAAAAAATGTATATGTATTTCAAAAGTCCGTATCTTTGCGGGTGCAAAATTGTAAAAAATATTGAATCAGTACACATTTTCACCAATATTTTTCAGAAAAAGTGTATTTTCGTTTTACAATGCATCAACTATTGTGATTTGTACGATTTTTTCACCCAAAACGTTACTTTTCATTAAATCATCGTAACCATATAAAGACAAAATTAAATCGAATGAATGTAATTGAAGAACTAAGATGGAGGGGGCTAATTCAAGACATTATGCCTCGCACAGAAGAGTACCTAAAAACTAACAGCATCTCTGCTTATGTGGGTTTTGACCCCACATCCGACTCCTTGCATATTG
The DNA here is from genome assembly GCA_046160275.1 of Bacteroidia bacterium. Taxonomy (GTDB): domain Bacteria; phylum Bacteroidota; class Bacteroidia; order J057; family J057; genus JBJXHA01. Next base: position 12,703 of record JBJXHA010000410.1, read on the forward strand.
GAAATTTAGTTCCTATCATGTTGTTGTATTATTTACAAAAACATGGACACAAACCCTTTGCTTTAGTAGGCGGTGCCACAGGAATGATTGGCGATCCTTCAGGAAAATCGAAAGAAAGACAGTTCCTTTCTGAAGAACGATTAAGACACAACGAAAGTTGCATTCAAGCCCAATTAAGTAAATTTTTAGTGTTTGAAGGCATTGAAAATGCAGCAGAAATTGTCAACAACTATGATTGGTTTAAGGAAATGAATTTTCTTACTTTTTTGAGAGAAGTAGGCAAATATCTTACCATTAATTATATGAAGGCGAAAGATTCGGTAAAAAATCGCATTGAAAGTGAGCAAGGCATTTCTTACACCGAATTTACCTATCAATTGGTGCAAGGTTATGATTTTTATCATTTGTATAAAGAAAAAGGCGTGCGTTTGCAGGCAGGTGGTGCCGACCAGTGGGGAAATATTACGACAGGCACAGAATTAATTCGCAAAAAAGAAGGCGGAAGCGAAGATGCGGAAAATGTATTTGCGTTTACAGCTCCTTTATTGACGCGAAAAGATGGGACAAAATTTGGGAAAACGGCAGAAGGCGAAAACATTTGGCTTGATGCGAAAAAAACTTCTCCTTTTCAGTTTTATCAATATTGGATTCAGTCCTTGGCTGATGAAGATGCAATTCGTTGCTTGAAGATTTTTTCACCACGAAATATCGAGGAATTGCAGGCGATTATTGAGGAGCATCAAAACGCGCCACATTTGCGAGCTGCACACAAGGCACTTGCTGCCGATGTAACGACAACCGTTCATGGAAAAGCAGAATTAGAAAAGGCGATTGCTTTGACGGAGTTTTTGTATGGCAATAAAATTTCTGCGGAAATGCTTGAAACGATGTCGGCGGAAGATTGGCAGGAAATTTTGGTAAATATGTCTGATTCCGATAAAAAAGTAGTTGCTGCGGCTGATTTTGCAGATGGCATTTCTTTGGTGGATTTGTTGGTAAATACAGGCATTGCAGAATCGAAAACGGTAGCACGCCGCGCCATCAAAGACGAGAAATCTATTAGCGTAAATGGCGAGAAAGTAACTAACATTGAGGAAACGCTCACGTTAGCAAATGCTTTTCATCAAACCTATTTATTTGTGCAAAAAGGCAAGAAAAGTAAGTTTGTGGTTGTGATAGAAGGAAAGTAGCCTTAGCATCAGTGAACAGTTATCAGAAATAAAATACTGACGTATTCAGAAGAGTCTGCACACCTAGCATTTTGAAGCAAGGTTGTGCAGATTCTTTTGATTTAAAAAATAAGTTGTTGATAATCAAACTATTTTAGGGCATTTTCATCGTGTGAAAAGTAAACATCAAAAAAGCGGCTGCCTTTCAGGGACAACCGCTTTTTGTGTGAAAAAATTTACATTCCTAGAACTTCACCCATTTTTGCGTAAATACATTACCCGAAATGCGACTTGTTACGCTCATTAGATACATTCCTTGTGGTAATTTTTCGACATTAAAAGTATGATAAGTATTACCTATTCCCGCTTTGATTTTTTCGGTTGTAATCACTTTCCCCGTTAAATCAGCAAGCGTAAGCACATAGGTATCTGCTTGATTGGCAGAGATTAGCACATTCAAATCTTTGTTAGTTGGATTTGGGAAAAGGTTGATATTTACTCCTTCTTCAGGGAAAATAGTTACCTCTACCATATTGCTATATCCTTCCGAACCATTTACATCCACTTGTCTTAATTGATACCAAGTTTTAGTCAAAGGCAAATTGTCTTTAAACTCATATTGAAGTGGTTGTGAGCTATTTCCATTTTGCGCTTTTGATGCC
>JBJXHA010000411.1:0-18319 GCA_046160275.1 Bacteroidia bacterium
GGCTTGGCATTCGGCTTGGCATTCGTCTTGGCATTAGGCTTGGCAGTCGTCTTGGCAGTAGGCTTGGCAGTCGGCTTGGCAGTCGGCTTGGCAGTCGGCTTGGCATTCGGCTTGGCAGGAGGCTTGGCAGTCGGCTTGGCAGTCGGCTTGGCAGTCGTCTTGGCAGGAGGCTTGGCAGAAGGCTTGGCAGTCGGCTTGGCAGTCGTCTTGGCAGGAGGCTTGGCAGTCGTCTTGGCAGGAGGCTTGGCAGTCGTCTTGGCAGTCGGCTTGGGCTTTTGTGGAGGCTATTTCTTTGCTTATTATCGCCCGCCTATTTGGTTATATTACCAAGTCAAGTATGTTATAAAGGCTAGTTTTAAGCACAATCCCTACCTTATAAGTGAAGTCATTACTTTACCTTTACCTAACCTAGAAAATAATCTTTTACAACTCGCACTTACCGAAAGTAGTCTTGCGCAGCAGTTTGCTACTTTTCTCTTACGTTATCGCCCCTTGCAAAAAAGCTTTGCCTATCGCTTATTACATCAAATACAGGCAAATGAGTGGAAAAGCTGCCTTTTTGAGAAAGTAGCCTTTGCTGATGGTTTGAAACTATCAGAGCTTTTGCCTGTGCAAGCAGAAACAAGGGTAGAAAGTTCTTTACTTAACCGACTGCTATTCTTTTCAAAAAACAGAGAAGCAAGCAAAAACAATGAGCTGCTCCCACCCACAAGTTGGCGAAAAAATTTGTCCCTAGCCCAAAGCGAGCTAATAGACTATCAGCTACAAACAGGCAATCAGGCAAAGCAAGAGGCTTTTGGGCGTTTTTTAAAAGCAGTGGATACGCTCTATTCTCAAACTTTAAACGAGTCGCGTGAATGGAATCATTTTTATTTACCTGTCTTAGAAACCTGGCAAAAAGAGGGGGCATTGCATTTACAAGAACTACAACTAAAAACAGGCAATGAGGCAAAAATTTGTCCTAACTACTTTCACCCCAAACATCAGCTAAGAAGTCATCAACCCAAACATGAGATGATGTTTCGCGGGCGGCAAGCGATTCTCAATGAACTTTCTCGAAAAATAGGAAACCAAGAAGATATGCCTACGCTGTTTTTGCAAGGACAACGAAGAATGGGGAAAAGTACTTTTTTGAATTTCTTACAAAAACGTTTGGGCGAACGGTTTTTGGTGGTGTATCAAGATGCAGAATCCGCCAGTTTTGCTACGGTAACAAAGTGGCTCACTACACTTCGCAAAGAAGTAGAAAATGCTTTTACCCTAGCTCCTACGAATGGCGTTTTACCTAACAACTGGCTAGAAGCATGGGCAGAGCTAGAAAACTATTTTTTGAAACTCAGCGAAAAAGAAAATCGGCGCCTAATCCTTGCAATTGATGAATACGAGCATTTGCAAAAAGTAATGCGCGAAGACATTCCGCAAGCAGAACGCTTATTGCACGCCATTCGTAGTTTTTCGCAAAGACAAGACCGCATTTTGTTTTTATTTGCAGGGATGACGTATTTTGATGACCTACCTCAATTAAAATGGGGAACCTATTTCCCGCACATCGCGCATTTGCCCATTGGTTGTTTGAACAAGGCGGATACTTTGGACTTATTGCTACGACCTTATCCCGAATTTTGCATTAAGTATGAAAAGGAAAATACAGGGGAATATTTGTATGAACAGACGCAGGGACACCCCAATTTAGTCCAACAAATTGGTTATGAAATTGTTGCCTTTGCCAATTCACGCGAAAATCCTTATCTTCTTTTTGCAGAAGTAGAACGATTATTAGAAGAAAAAGTATTGATTGTAGAAGATGGTACCGTCAATCGTTTTTGGGAGGATTTTTGTGTACGGCGCGGTTACGAGCAAGTGGTCATTGACCTTATCGAAGGCAGAGCAGTAAACAACACCGAAGCCCTGCGCCAACTCAAACGCTACGAATTTATCAAAGAAACAAGCGCGGGCAAGTACCAAATGGCAATCCCTCTTTTTGAACGTTGGGTAAGGAAATTTCAAATTGGGTTGAATTAGGGAGAAGATGAAAAGGGTAATTCTCGCACTGGGTATGCAGATCGAGAAATACGCCCGTTTTCAAATGTAAGATAAATAGAGATCCCTTCCGCCCACTCTTATTTTTTCAAGCAGCAATAAATCCCTTGAAAATGTTTGCTTTTTTATCAAAAAGTTGCTATATTTGCACAATAATATAAAAAAATTAGCAAAAATGGCAGAAAATACTCCAATTTATAACGAAGATAGTATAAAATCCTTGGATTGGCAGGAGCATATTCGCTTGCGCCCCGGTATGTATATTGGGAAATTAGGCGATGGTTCGGCGGGTGATGATGGGATTTATGTATTGGTAAAAGAAATTATTGATAACTCAATTGATGAGTATGTGATGGGAAATGGGGCGAAAATTGAGATTGAAGTGCAAAGCGGTGAGGTGCGCGTTAGGGATTATGGGCGCGGCATTCCTTTGGGAAAGGTGATTGATTGCGTTTCAAAAATCAATACAGGGGGGAAATATGATTCGGAGGCGTTCAAAAAATCAGTGGGATTGAATGGGGTGGGTACAAAGGCAGTAAATGCTTTGGCTACTTATTTTCGTGTCGAGTCTATCCGTGATGGGCAGAAAAAAACAGCAGAATTTGAAAGAGGTTTGCTCAAAAAAGACCACCCTATTGAAAAAACCACAGAGCCTAATGGAACAATCGTAGTATTTAACCCAGATAATACGATTTTTAAAAATTACCGATTTATTCCCGAATATTTGCTCAATCAAATTTGGAATTATGCCTACTTAAATGCAGGTTTAACGCTGATTTTCAATGGGCAAAAATACATTTCTAAAAATGGTTTGTTGGATTTGCTTTCTCGAAAAACCGAATCCGAAACGCTTCGTTATCCCATCATTCATTTAAAAGGAAATGACATTGAAATTGCGATGACGCATGGAAATGGCTATGGCGAGGAGTACTATTCTTTCGTAAATGGGCAATATACTTCGCAAGGTGGCACGCACCAAAATGCTTTTAAAGAGGCGGTTTGCAAAGTGATACGCGAATTTTATGACAAAACTTTTGAAGTTGCCGACATTCGTACTGCTATCATTGCCGCAGTTTCTGTTCGTGTGCAAGAGCCTGTATTTGAGTCGCAAACCAAAACCAAATTGGGTTCTACCAATATGTCGCCCGACCCAAATAGCCAAACGGTACGCACTTTTGTCAATGATTTTTTGAAAAAAGAATTAGATAATTATTTGCATAAAAATCCTACGATTGCGCAAGAATTATTGAAGCGAATCCAACAGTCTGAAAGGGAAAGGAAGGAAATCGCAGGTATCAAAAAATTGGCAAATGAACGGGCAAAAAAAGCTAATTTACACAATAAAAAATTGAGAGATTGCCGTTTTCACTATTCCGATGAGGGCAAAAACGTGAAAGAAGAGCAAAAATTGAGTAGTACTTTATTCATTACGGAAGGGGATTCTGCAAGCGGTTCTATCACCAAAGCGAGAAGTGTAGAGTCGCAAGCTGTGTTTAGTTTGCGTGGTAAACCCTTGAATTGCTATGGATTAACGAAAAAAATCGTGTATGAAAACGAGGAGTTTAACCTCTTGCAACATGCTTTGAACATTGAAGATGGTATGGACGGCTTGCGTTACAATCAAGTGGTCATTGCTACCGATGCCGATGTCGATGGAATGCACATTCGCTTGTTGTTATTAACCTTTTTCTTGCAATTTTTCCCTGATTTGGTGCGTGGCGGGCATTTGTTTATTTTGGATACACCTTTGTTTCGGGTGAGAAATAAGCAAAAAACCTATTATTGTTATTCAGAAGAAGAGAAGCAAACGGCAATTCGAAAACTGGGAAATAAGCCTGAAATCACGCGATTTAAAGGTTTGGGTGAAATTTCGCCCGATGAGTTTGCAAAATTTATTGGCGATGACATTCGTTTACAGCCTGTTATGATTTCAAGCACCATGTCCATCGAGCAATTATTAGAATATTACATGGGTAAAAATACGCCAGACAGACAGCGCTTTATCATAGATAATTTGAAGGTAGAGAAAGAGCTTGATGCAGTTTTGGTGTAATTGTATTAAATATTTTTTCTATCTTTGCTATAATAGTGAAAGGACTAAATTAATATGCACATAGCCAACCCAATATATGATGTAGTCTTCAAATATTTGATGGAAGACTCAAAAATTGCGAAACTGATGATTTCTTCTATCATTGGTGAGGAAATTTCGCACCTTCGTTTTATGTCGCAGGAGTTTACAGGGGAATTTGAGGAGAAAAAGGCAACGACAAAGAAAAAAGGAAAGCCTAAACCAGAGGATAAACTCAAAAAACGTTTGGGTTTAACAGTATATCGCTTAGATTTTTCGGCAAAAATTAAGACGAAAGAAGGGGAAGAAAAGCAAGTAATTATTGAGCTGCAAAAGGCAAAATTCCCAACAGATATTATGCGTTTTCGCAAATATTTAGGCGATCAGTTTAGCAATAAAGAAAATACGCGCCGCGTGATTGTGGGTGGTCGTAGCCGTAAAATTGGTTTGCCAATTATTAGCATTTATTTCTTGGGGCATAGCCTTGACCATACAACGGCGAGTGTTATTAAAGTAAGTCGTCAATATACAGATTTGATAACCAATGAGATAATTAAGGAAAAAGAGAATTTTATCGAGAGTTTGACTTTGGATAGTTATGTCATTCAAATTCCTTTTTTGACAGAAAAAAAGCGAACAGAGTTGGAGATTTTGTTGAGTGTTTTTGACCAAAGTCAAGCAATAGACAAAGATCATCACATTTTGAATATGGAGGAGAAGGATTTTCCTAAAAAGTTTTCTCCTGTCATTGGTAAATTGCACCAAGCAATTCAAGACCAAGAGGTAAAAAAACGAATGGAAATAGAGGACAATATTCTCGATGAATTGGAGGAAATGGAGCGAGAAATTGAGGAATTGGACCAAAAAAATCAACAGATGGAGTTGAAAACAGCGCAAGTTGAGCAAGAAAAGGCGCAAGTTGAACAAGAAAAGGCTAGGGTTGAGCAGGAAAACGAAGCCTTAAGAAAAAAAATAGCGGAACTATTAGCAGGTAAAAAAGAGGCGGAGTAACAAGAGGTTAAATGATTGATAAACAACAACTTCTGCTTATTTTTGTAAAACATCCTCTCATGGGGGAAGTAAAAACCCGTATTGGAGCAGTCGCAGGGCATGAAAAAGCAGTAGAAATCTACCAAGAATTATTACAAATAACAGCGAATTGTGTGCAACCTTTGGCTGCACACAAAGTTGTTTTTTACGGAAATATTGTACCCGAACATGATTTGTGGCAAAACTTGGGCTTAGAAAGGCAGTTGCAAACAGGAAATGATTTGGGCGAAAGGATGGAAAATGCCTTTGCTTGGGGATTTGCGCAAGGCTTTCAACAAATTCTCATTATTGGAAGCGATTGTGCGGAACTTAGTACCGAAATTCTGCAACAAGGTTTTGACTCCTTAACCTCTCACGAATTTGTCTTAGGCGGAGCAAAAGATGGGGGCTATTATTTATTGGGAATGAGAGCGTTATATAATTTTGTGTTTGAAAATAAAAAGTGGAGCACGGATACCGTTTTTAAAGAAACCCTACAAGAAATTCAAGAAAACGCGCACACTTGTGCTTTACTTCCAACCTTATCCGACATTGATACCCTCGAAGATTGGCAACAATTTCACGGATTTATGCATTAACCCTGCATTTTCTCACAGTACATTCCTAAAAATTCCAAAAACTTGCTACCTTTGCAAGATGATTTTCAAGCATTTCATTGGCAAATTATGTACAACATAGAAGAAGTTAAAGATAATAGCACACTTAAGGCGTTTTATGCCGTTCAACACCTCATTTATGCGAATGACGAGAACTGGGTTTGTCCCTTAGATGAGGAAATTGAAGCGATTTTTGACCCCAAACAAAATATATTTTTTCAACATGGTGAGGCAACGCGCTTTATCATGAAAAATACCAAAGGCGAACTAATTGGGCGTTGTGCTGCGTTTATCAATCGAAAAAAAGCAGATAAAAATGAAGTTCCGACAGGAGGCATGGGCTTTTTTGAGTGTATAAATGACCAAAAAGCGGCAAATGCGCTGATTGATGCGGCAAAAAATTGGTTGGCAGCACGGGGAATGCAAGCGATGGACGGCCCCATCAATTTTAGTGAAAATGATAACTTTTGGGGATTGTTGGTAGAGGGTTTTACGCAACCTGCTTACGGAATGCCTTACAATCCGCCTTATTATAAAACCTTATTCGAAAATTATGGGTTTCAATTGTTTTTTGAGCAAATTTCGAATGAATTATATATTGTAGATGGCTTGCCAGAACGCTTTGCAAACATTGCAAAACGCATTTATGAAAAGCCTGAATACGAATTTCGTAGAGCTACAAACGATAAATTGATGGATTTTGCGCGTGCTTTTCAAGAAGTATATAATGATGCGTGGCAATTTCACGAAAATTTCACCCCGATTACAGATGAGCAAATTCATCGTTATGTAGATAAATTTAAGTACATTGCAATTGATGCGTTCTTGCCTTTTGCTTATAAAAAACTGGAAGACAATCAATTAGAAGCTGCAGGATTCATCATTTGTTTGCCCGATTTGAACCAAATTTTCAAACCTTTGAAGGGGAAATTTGGCTGGTTTCAAAAAATGCTCTTTTTATGGCGCAGCAGAAACCAATTTGAATGGTATCGCAATCGTGGCATTTTGACACATGGGCGCGTGATTATTATGGGGGTAAAACCGAAATTTCAACGCTACGGCATGGAGTCAGGGTTGATTTACTCATCAGTAGAAAAAGCTAGAGAAATGGGCTTTAAATCCATTGAATTAAGTTGGGTAGGCGATTTTAACCCTAAAATGCGTGCTTTACATGAAGGCGTGGGCGCAAAATTTGCGAGAAAACACGTTACTTATCGTGTTCGATTTGATGGTAAACCCATTCAACGCTCTACTACCATTGCCGTAGATACGAGAGATAAATTGATAAAAGAAAGGGAGGAAGCGGCAAAAAGGGAGAATAAAGATTAACTAAGAAAGTGAAAAGCGACATTATTTGCATTAGAACATGAGGCATTACGCAATTATAGACATAGAAACAAGTGGTGGGAATCCCAAAATTGATAGAATTACAGAGGTCTGTATTCATCGTTATGATGGCGAAAAGTTGATAGATAGTTTTTCAACTTTGATTAATCCTGAAGTGTCTATCCCTTATAACATCACACGAATCACAAGTATTACCAATGACATGGTGCGAAAAGCACCTAAATTTTATGAGGTAGCAAAGCGAATCGTGGAAATTACGGAAGGCGCAATATTTGTTGCGCACAATGTCCGCTTTGATTACGGTTTTATTCAAAAAGAATTTAGGAATTTGGGTTACTCGTATTCTCGCCCGCAGTTATGTACGGTGCGTTTGAGCCAAAAAGTATTCCCACTTTCACCTTCGCATAGTCTTGAAAATTTGTGCAAATATTTAGGCATTACCAATGAAAAGGCACATCGAGCCTATGGTGACGCAACCGCAACGCTGAAACTATTTGAAATTATTTTGAAGCAAAATTCGATAGACGAATTAGACGAAGTATTATCAGAACAGATTGCAGATACACAAAACCCACCAAATTTACCGCCCGAAGTATTTGATAATTTGCCTGATGAAACGGGCGTTTATTATTGGCACAATGTTAAAGGCGAAGTGATTTATGTGGGGAAAAGTACAGGTATTAAATATCGCATCAAATCGCATTTTCGAGAGGCGCATAAAAATGCAAAGGCATTGAAAATGTTCAATGAAGTTTGCGACATTACGTATCAACTTACGGGAAGCGAGTTAGTCGCCTTATTGCTTGAAAATGAAGAAATTAAGCGAATATTACCTAAACATAATCGAGCGCAAAGACGCAAAACTTTTTATTATGGGATTTTTTCCGAACCTGATGAGAACAATTACTTGCGCCTAAAAATTGCGCGTTTGAACGACAGAGATAAGCCAGAATCGTGTTATACCTTGAAAGCATCAGCAGAAGCAGCCCTCAAAAGAAGGGTGGAGCGTTATAATTTGTGCATGAATTTGTGTGGCATCGGTACGGGAAAAGGTGCCTGTTTTCATTATCAAGTTCACGTTTGCAAAGGGGCTTGTGTCAATGCAGAAGCTCCCGAAGCCTATAATGCACGAGTTGAGGCGGCAATTGAAAGCATGAATTATGGCAGACCGAATTTTTTCATCATTGGCGAAGGGCGAAATTACGAAGAGCGTTCAGTAGTTGCGGTTAAAAATGGCTCTTATTGTGGTTATACGTATATTGCGGCAAATGAAGTCAATTTATCTGCGGAAATGCTCTACGAAATGACTCCTTATAAATCGGAGTCCCCCGATGTGTTGAATATTATCCGAAACTATATCAAAAAGCATCCAAAAGAGGTGAAAAATGCGTAATCTATGCAGGTTTATTTACGAATACTAAAATACGGAAAGGCATATCGCCAAAATGCAGCATTGAGTTTTGCCTGTTTGCTCGTTTATACTCTAGCGAGTGCGGTTTCTTTGATGTCGGTCATTCCGTTTTTAAATATTTTATTTGGCAATGATAAACCTGAGCCGCCGACTATACCTTTTAGTTATTGGGACATGGCAGCACTCAAAAGTCATGGTTATTACGCGCTCAATACTTGGATTGAACAAAGCCCTGATAAAATACAAATTCTATACGCATATTGTTCGGTCTTATTTGCTGCAATTTTAGTGAAAAACCTTGCGCGTTATTTAAGCGATTATTTCATTACTCCGCTTGAACAAGGCATTACCCGCGAGTTACGCAATCACCTTTTTGGGCATTTGACTACACTTGGTTTGCCTTTTTATACGGCAAGAAAAAAAGGAGATATTTTAACCGTATTGATGAGCGATGTGCAGATTATTGAGGAAGCAATTATAGGAACAGTGATGAACCTCATGCGAGAACCGCTTACGATGTTGGTTTTTTTGATGAGTATGTTGCTCATTTCTTGGAAATTATCGCTGTTTACTTTTTTTGTATTGCCGATTACGGGGCTTTTTCTCAATTTTATCTCTAAAAAATTAAAACGAACTGCCACGAGTGGGCAAGAATTATTGGGGCAACTACTTTCGATTGCGGAGGAATTTATCACGGGTATTCGCATTGTCAAATCTTACCAAAAAGAAGAATACGAAAAAAAACGCTATCAACAGAAAAATGTAGCACATAATCGCCTTTCTATTCAATTTAGAAATCGCGTAAATCTCGCCTCACCTGTTACCGAGTTGATTAGCATTTTGACGGTTTGTGCCATCTTGATTTATGGCGGTTCCATGATTTTAGGCGGAACAAAAGAGTTAAAACCCAATGAATTTATTGGATTTATTGCCGTTTTCTCTCAGTTTTTAATGCCTTTAAAAAACTTATCTTCTGCCATTTCAAAGGCAAATAAAGCCCAAGCCGCATACGCACGCATCGAAGAATTATTGGCGGTAAAAGCACAAATTAAGAGCCCCGAACAACCTGTTCCTTTCCAAACCTTGCAAGAAGAAATTCGTTTTGAAAACGTTTCTTTCAAATACAAAGACGAATGGGTTTTAAAAGAAATTAGTTTTAGCCTCAAAAAAGGGGAAACCCTAGCCGTTGTCGGTCCTTCAGGAAGTGGAAAATCTACTTTGGCGGATTTGTTGCCGCGTTTTTACGATGTTCAAGAAGGTGCAATTTATTTTGATGGGATTGACATTCGCAACATTTCCCTTTTTGACTTGCGCAAACAGTTGGGATATGTAACACAAGAAGGTGTATTATTTCACGATACCGTTCTCAAAAACATTGCTTACGGCGAAGAAAATCCCGACTTTGATCGCGTGAAACAAGCGGCAAAAACGGCAAATGCCGAAGAGTTTATTTTGAATTTGCCCGAAGGGTATGACACCTTCATTGGCGAGCGAGGTTTGATGCTTTCAGGGGGGCAAAGGCAGCGTTTGTCCATTGCTCGCGCGATTTATCGCAATCCGCCGATTTTGATTTTAGACGAAGCTACCTCTAATTTAGATACCGAATCTGAAAAGCTAGTACAAGATGCGCTTGAAGCTGTCATGCAACACCGAACTTCTATCATCATTGCGCATCGCCTTTCTACGATTCTTCATGCAGACAAAATTTTGGTCATTGAAAAAGGAAAACTCATTGAACAGGGTACGCACGAAGAATTATTGCAAAAAGGTGGTTTGTATCAGCGATTGTATGATGGCGGTTGGGAGTAAAATATCAACCTTTCAGGGTGAATTATTTCCCCTCATCTACGATTTTTAACAAAATTCCCATTGCCCATACATTTCCTGCCCGCGAAAAGTGGTCATCGCAAGTATGATATAATGCTTGGGCTTCTGCGTCTGTTTTTTGAGCAAGAAAAGGCAATAAATCTATCAAAACAAGTTGATTTTCCTCACAAAAACTACCAAGTTCTTTTCCTAATTTACTCATTTGGTTTTCCTTTTTATAGCGAAGCAAATCTGAATACTTAGGCAAGGTAAAAAGTATAATTTTCTTTCCTTTGGCTGTATTTTTTAAAGAAGCAAGGCTACATTTTAGTTGCGAAAGCTGCAAATCTGTATAATCATAAAAGCCTGAATATTCTTTTTGGCTTTTCAAATCTCCATAATTCACAATGTGCATCATGGGCTGCGTATAAACTAAAAAATAAAGCACATTATACCAATAAGTAAAGTTCCGCAGTGATTTTAGCACAACTCTGCGAAAGCCATATATTTTTTTATAATAATAAGGAGAATTTTCGATTTTATCCGTCCAATACATCAGTTCACAAGCAGGATATTCCGTTTTCCAATAAGGGCGATAATCCATAAATAATTTTTCTTGGATACTTTTGTCTCCATCTAAAAAATCGTTAGCAGGTAAAAAGCCAAGCATTACGGTATTATGACTAAAACTATCTGCTAAATATTTGTAAATCAGGCTGTATTGTATATGGCCAATTCCTGTGCAACCAAAATTTAGCACTTCTTTTTGTAATTTATTTTCCAATAAATTACTCAACCTATCCTCGTTTTTTAGCCCATATCCTTCTATAAAAGAATCTCCCAACAGCACAATTCGGTTGCTATCGGCTTGTTGTTTGCGCTCAATATCTCTCGCCCCATAACTGTTGCAAGTTTCCTTCACATCAAAACATTCTGAATGATATTCCACCGTTTTGAAGGGGTGCCACCTCCCCCAATAAGGGCTAACATCGGCAACAATGACATCAGAAAAGAGTTGCGTAGAAAAAGAAGGTTTTGCGGTAGGGATATAATTTGTATGAATAAAAATCGCGCAAATACCTTCAATGCAAGCGTATAAAATGACGCTCATTATGGCATAATAGCGTATTTTTTGCCCTATTTTTTTATTTATTTTCATAAGAAAATTTGCTATAACTCATTAGGATTTCACAAAGATACAGAAAATTTTGAGGCAGAAGCGTGATATAAAAACTTGTGGTAGTCCTTCAAATGTAATGCTAACTAAAACCTGTAGCGGCTGCTTTAGCTGCCGCCGAAGCGCAAAAACGAAGTTTTTGCAAGTTATCGGGCAGCTAAAGCAGCCCGTACAGCATTACATTTGTAGGACTACCAAACTTGTAATTCAAAATCCATACAAAGAAGAAGAAATCTCCCTTGTACGGATTTTAATTTAACCTATTGATTATCAATATTATAATATCAACATTGCATCACCATAACTATAAAAGCGGTAATCTTCTTTTACTGCAACATCATAGCAATGGCGCATAAATTCATAGTCCATATATGCAGCGACCATCATCATTAAGGTAGATTTTGGGCGGTGAAAATTGGTCAAAAATGCATTAGCAATGCTAAAATCATGCTGCGGATAAATGAATTTATCTGTCCAAGTTGAAGCAGGATTTAAAAATCTGCCCGCCGAAACAGAAGATTCCAAAGCACGCATAACCGAAGTGCCTACCGCTAACACTTTATTACCATTTTTCTTGGCTGTATTCACCATTTCTGCCGTATTTTCAGAAATAATGTAATATTCAGAATCCATACGGTGTTTCGACAAATCTTCCACTTCAACAGGATTAAAAGTACCAATTCCAATATGAAGGGTAACATTTGCTTGCTCTACCCCTTTGAGTTCCAAACGTTTAAGCAACTCTCTTGTAAAATGCAAACCTGCAGTTGGCGCGGCAACAGCACCAATGTTTTTTGCAAAAACCGTTTGATAATTTTCTTTATCGCTATCTTCCACTTCTCTGTGTAAATATTGTGGAATCGGCGTTTTTCCCAAGCGATGAATCAATTTATATAAGTCATTGGTATCACCATCAAATAGAAAACGTACCGTGCGCCCTCTCGAAGTCGTATTATCAACAACCTCCGCCACCAAATCATTATCACCAAAAAAGAGCTTATTTCCTACTCGAATTTTTCGTGCAGGCTCTACCAAAACGTCCCACAATTTCAACTTTGGGTTCAGTTCACGTAGCAAAAACACTTCAATATTTGCCCCTGTTTTTTCCTTGTTCCCAATTAAGCGAGCAGGGAAAACTTTCGTGTCATTCAAGACAATTACATCACCGTCATCAAAATACTCCAAAATATCCGTAAAAGTACGGTGTTCTATTTGTTGTGTTTTACGATTTACTACCATCATTCGGCACTTATCGCGCGGTACGGCTGGATGTAACGCCATCTGGCTCTCAGGTATATTCAATCCAAATTCAGAAAGTTTCATTTGTTATACTTTTTGATGAAATAAAATGAACTAAAATTTTAGCCTGCAAAATTACAACCTAAAAAGCCGTTTGTCAAGCATTTTTATTTTGAACGTTGTATTCTGTTATAAGGCAAATGAATGCTTATTATCTAACTATCCGATTCTATTTAATCTCCTTCTACAAATCCTTCTTTTTGTAGGTTCTTTTCGATTTTCCTCCTGCTTTGCGCAAGTCTTCGCTAAAATCTTTTTCTATATCAAAACGGACAATATAAGTTATAATCTCCACATTTTCAATCATTTCTGTTTTCTCTGCCAAAATGGAATTAGTCGTTTCGGTATCCGCAAAAACCAAATAGATTCCCGTTTTTAAGCCTAAACTTTGAATATAATACGCAAGTTGGATTTTCCCTTTTTTAAATTGCGTAGCATCGCTAAATACCTTTGCCTCAATCACAAATTCTGTTCCTAAAAGATTAACAATCAAATCACTACGCCCAAGTGCGACATGAGGCTCAAGGTAACTTTTGCCTTCAAAAACCACCAAAAATGACTGAATATAGGTTTCAAAACTATGTACCAAAGCCGCTTCTTTTAAGCCAATGTTATTTCCATTTTCGTCTTTCTCCATGAAATAACGAAAACCTCTTTTTTTCGCGTAGGCTTGATAATCGCGGATAATTTTATCAATGTTCAAGCCATTTTCAGCATTATAATACGTTTCAATTTCGATATTTTTGCGAATTAATTCGGATTCTCCATTCATTGGGGCAGCAAAGGCAACTTGTAAACATTTTTTGTACAAGGGAACATTGAAAATGATGTGATCTTGCTCATCAAAAGTAATTAATCCATTAACTGTCAGGAATTTAATTCGTTCATCATAAATATTAAAAGCCACTTTTCTTTCATCAAATAGTAACCTTTCAATGAATTTTCGATGTTCTTTCCCTTTATTTATGATATTAGAAATGTTTTTATCTATATTACGTTTGGTGTAATTTTTTTCAATTTCTAAATAATGGGGCAATTCAAATGTCTTTTCATCGGGAAAATTTTCCACCAAATTATAGCCAAAACCATTCACTAGCCCAGGCTGACCTGCTGTGATATAAGCGATTTTTTCCTTCACTTCAGGCGAAAATAGCTGCTCTGTTTCGGTTTCATGTTGTGCTAATAATTCAAAGATTTCTGCTTTTGAAAAATAAGGAATGTTTAAGTTATCATTCGCATTAAAAGGGCTGGCATGATCTTGAATTACACCTGTGATATTCGAAACGCCCACTAAAATCACAGATTTTAAAGAATGGTCAGTGCGAGTGTGATAAGCAGCGCGAATCGCATGAAGTAAGGCACTCAAATAGTCAGGGTTTACCCCCTCAATTTCGTCAATAATCAACACATATTTTTTGTCACTTCCATAGCGTTGTATGCCTCTCAATACACTTTCTATTTCAGAAAACCCGTTAAAATCAATCCCTAAAAAACGATGAAGTTCTTCTTTTAAGGTTTGAACAAAAATGCCCAGCGAAGCCGTAGCATAACTTTCGCAATTCATGTGGGCTACTTCATATCCCATCTTTTCTAGCTCCTTTGCCAACAAACGAAAATAAGTACTTTTTCCCGTTTGGCGCGGTGCCCAAATGGTAAAATAGCGGCTGTTGTCCACCAATTTCTTGCCCTTTTCTATCAATTTTTGACGAAGAAGTGTATAATGTTGGGTAGGAATATTTGGTCCTGATGTATTAAATTCTCTCATTTTTAGCGGATAGTTTTTTGCAAAGATAAGAAAATGAGGATAAAACGTGCTAACAATCAGCTTAATTTGTCATATTTCGCTTGGCTTTATCGGGTTTTGCCGTTTTGTCAGGTTTAGTAAATTCGCCATTTTTAGGTTTTAATTCCCCTGTAATCATGCGCGCAATGTCAATAATCTGCCAAATTCCGCCTAAGCCAATAGTCGCAAATTGAATGATTCCTTCTTTACGATAGCCCATGTAAAGGCGATGTAAACCGCCAATTCCTACAAAAATAAAGCAAGCTAAAATCATGGCTTTTTTCCATTCTACTTGAATTGGCGGAGTGGGTTCATCTATATTCAACTTAACATTATGCAGACTTTGATTTGAAAATGAGATTTCTTGTGTAACCTTGTGAAAAGTAGCCGCAGAAAGGGGCGAAAATACACAAATTTGAAGAAGTATGAATAGTAAAAAATATTTCATAAAGAGATGCGATTAACTTTCAATTTGTCGCATTTTCGAAGGATTTGTTACAAAACACAAAAACGACAGCCCATAACAGGCTGCCGTTGCGTTTTTTGTTTTTGTTTTTTTCTTAGAAAATCAAGTCTATCGCTGCATGCCGTTGTTGATAACAACATCTTTTCCAGAAATCGCTTTAACACGTTCCGTTTCGGCATTTCGCATAGCAATGATTTCCTCACGTACCGATTTGAGTTGTTCTTCGAGCAAATTACTTTTGTCCAAAGCTGAACTCAATTTTCCGTTTAACTCTGCCATTTCCGCTCTCTTTTCCAATTCCATCACATTTTTCAACGATTCGATGCGCGCATTTGCTTCATTTTTCGCAATACTTTCCACCTTTTTGACTTCAGTGTCAAAAGAAGATTTCAATTTTGCAAAATCTGAACGCAAGTCAGCAAGTTCTTCATCTTTAATCGAAGTAAAACCTTGCTCACTAAGCACTTCTTGAACCGTTTTTTTCTGATTCTCTTTCAGCGAAAGTTGAAAATCAACCTCAGCTTCTCGCGCTTTTTCCGAATACGCTGTAGAAAGCTCCTCAATTTTCGCCTCATTTTGCGCAATTTGTTGATTCTGTCCCTCTATTAACTCCACATTTTTCGCCAGTTCGCTCATCACCTTTTGCAAGGTAGTCGTAGCCAAATTTACTTGCTTTGCAGCAGCATGAAGAATTAATTCGGTTTGTTTTGTCATCGGCAAATGATAAAATTTAAAAGTGAAATAATTAAAAAAAATGAAAGGAGGAAAAGCAAATAGAAGATAATGTCAAAGAACTGTGAGATTTTTTACTATTCTTATTTGCTTTATATGTATTTATACGCTATTTTCATTGGAAAAGTTGCGTAAAAATGTGATTATTTTTCGCTTTTTTTCAAAAAAAATGTAGCTCCCTTTTAAAAAGTGAGCTACATTTTTTATAAATTTTTCGCTTAGAACATTATAAAAATTTCATTATGAAAATATAAAACTTTTTGGGAATTTATCTTTTTGGAGATTTTTCACCTTTTTATTCAACCTTATCCCGTTAGGTACACCTTCACCGCTTTTGCTATTGTATATTCCACGTTTATAAAAACAAGCACAATAACTCAAATTGTTTCTTACATTTTGTCAATTCCTTTTTCTGTTTTAACTTAATTTTTTAACTTTGTAACACTTATAAAAAAGAAAATGCAGACATTACAGTTTATCCCTTTATTTCTTGTGTTGTCTTTATTCACAGGATATGCACAATCGCTTAATAATGAAAATCTTGTATCAAATGCTGACTTAGAATCATTTAGCAATGGAAGTTATTTCCCTCGTTTTTGGGAAAATGTTAGCCCAATTGAGCAGATTATGGTGTTTGATAATTTTCATCTTACGAAAAAAGGAGAAACTCGAAGCGTTTCTTTTTCAAACTTTTTTGTAGGAAAACAAAAAGGGAAAGTTACTTTTTTGATGGGGACATCGAATGGTTATTGTGGATTTTTGCAGGTAAAACTGAAACGCCCCTTGAAAAAAGGCTATAAGTATAAGGTGGGTGTGCATATTTTAGCAACTCGTTATAGCGAATTTGCGCAGGGGAAACTAGGTACGGATTATTATGCGAGTAAATTAAAGCCTTTTAGCGACTATTTTTTAGCAGAAATCCCAGCAATACTTGAAAAAGAGCCTTTTTATCAACTTTATGGCAAACAAACACGACTGTCTGAGCAAAAAATTCCTTACCTTAGTTTAACTTGTAAAGATAAAGCAATTTTAAACGATACTGCAACATGGATGTATGTAGAGGCGACATATTTGGCAAAAGGAGGGGAAAGATATTTGGGAATTGGGCAGGTAAAAGGCGCAAATGCAGGTTTGTTGAGAGAGGATATTATGTTTTCGGGGATTAAAGAGGAAGCAGATGAGGCATTTCAAACAAAAATAGGTACTAACACTTTCAAAGTGATGAAATTAGGAGCATTTTACGCCTATGACGATTTTGAATTATATGAATTAGGAGATAGTACACACGAGTATATTGAGCCTATTATTGAGAAAAATCAAACAAAAGTAGCAACATCAGACTCCCTTATTTTGCAAAAACAACCACTTGTAGCAAAGGAAAATGTTACGAACATCGTAATTCCCGAAGAATTGGAAGGCATTTATTTTGATTTTGATAAAAGTTCTTTGTTAGAAAAAGGCTTTCTTACATTGGATAAAATTGCGGAGGAATTGGCAAAGTGTGCTACTTGTAAGGTTATTTTATACGGACATTGTGATGGACAAGGGAGCGATGCTTATAATTTGAACCTTTCTAAAAAGCGTTGCCAAGCGGCACGTAATTATTTGATTTCCAAAGGAATAAAACCTGAAAGAATTGCTTATGAAGGGAAGGGTAAACAAAATCCAGCAGTTTCAAATGATACAGAATTGGGGCGAAGTAAAAATCGGTGGGTGGAATATAAAATTGTGAATGAATAGTGCCTATAAATATGAAAAGCCTTCATTATAAAGGGCATTTTCATCACATACATTCTTTAACAGTTAAATTACATAACATTATAATATGACACAAGTATTGAACAAACTGATTTTATTAGCCTTCTGTTGCTTAACGCTTACCAGTTTTGCCAAAGGCTACTTGATTGAAGCTACGATAAGTGGCGCAGAAAATCGCAAAGTGTATTTGCAAGAGGTTGCTTACAGCAAAAAAAAGGTAGATTCTACGATTGTAAAACAAGGGAAATTTGTATTTAAAGGTAAGGTTTCGGAGGTGCAGCAATGGGAAATTGTGGTGGCAGGTGCAGCCAAATCTTTGCGTTTACTCGCTGATAATGAGAAAATTACCATAGATGGTAAATATTCTACTTGGGAAAAAGCTACAATTCAGAATGCAAAATGGCAGCAGGAATGGGAGAAATTTCAGCAGCAGTGTACTCCTTTTTTTGCCAAATCCACTTTTTATATGGAAAAACTAGGAAAATACGAAGGAAAAGATACGGTTTTGTTTAAAAAATATAGCGATTCTTTGAATTATGTAGAAAGCCTACGGCTAAAATATGTGGAAAATTTTGTCCTAAAACACCCAAAGGAATTTACTTCGCTTTATGCCCTTGTAAACAATTATTTTTATTTTAGTGCCGAAAAAAACAGGAAATTGATACAAAGTTTAAGCCCAAAATTACAAAAACATAGTTTCGTTGGTGTTTTATTAGATGAAATCAGCTTTATGAATCAAGTAGAAATTGGCGCAGTTGCTCCCATTTTTTCTCAAAAAGACAC
>JBJXHA010000412.1:0-9348 GCA_046160275.1 Bacteroidia bacterium
CACTTTTCACTTTTCACTTTTCACTTTTCACTTTTCACTTTTCACTTTTCACTTTTCACTTTTCACTTTTCACTTTTCACTTTTCACTTTTCACCATGTCTTTTATTCATCGTTTTCCGCTATTATGGGTAGCCTTCGGGCTAGTGATAGGCGTATGGGCTGCGGAAAAGGGGCTGCCTTACCTACCTCATTTGGGGGGAATTGCGCTGTTGGGCTTTGTTTTTCTCTACTTTTTCAATCAAAAATATCCAAGTTTTCGTAATGAAAAAATCAGCGTAGGAATGTTGATATTAGCGGCGGTAGGCTTGGGAGCTTGGGGAATGGAGCAACAAAAACCCGATACAAGCCTACTTGAGCCTCTCAAAAACCAGACCTTGCAATGGGTGGGTGTGATTGATGGAAAAGTAAAACAAAAAGTGAACGGGCGAAGCACAACGATTCAAACTTTTGGTTATTGGCGCGACAGTAGTTTTGTGCCAATGAATTGTAAATTAAGGGTTTGGATTGATAGTGCCACGAAAACGAAAGTGGAAAAATACGATAGTGTCTATTTTGTGGCAAAAACCAGCGAACTCAAAAGCAAATATCCAGCCTACCTCCAATATTTACATCGAAATCAAGTCTTTTTATCAGCGCGAGTGTATCAAATTGCGGTAAAAGGGAAAGCAAATAGTGTTGCAGGTTTTGCCTTTCAAATTCAGCAAAAACTTAGCAATCAACTTCTTAGTCTATTTTCTGACACAACAACAGGCGCAATTACGGTGGCGATGTTTTTGGGCGAAGAGCATTATTTGGAAGAAGATGCCCAACAAAAATTCGCAAAAACAGGGGTAAGTCATATTTTAGCCATCTCTGGACAACATTTTGCAGTTTTGTATTTGTTATTAAATTGGCTACTCTCTTTTCTTCAAAATATCAAATACGGCAAAAAAGGTAAATACTTGATTATCTTGGCTTTACTTATTTTTTATGCCTTGCTTTGTGGCGCAGCAGCCTCGATTGTGCGAGCCGTAGCCATGTATATTTTCATTATTCTTGCCAAAATTCTCAACCGCCGCCACGAAACCCTCAATTTATTGGGTGCATCTGCGGTGCTGCAAATTTTCTTTAAACCCATGATTATCTTTAACTTGGGTTTTCAACTATCTTATATGGCAGTTTTGGGCATAGTGTTATTGTATCCCATTTTTGAGAATTTCTTTCGCATTTCGCACCCGATTGGCAAGCATTTAGTAGAATGGATTGGCATTACTTTTTGCGCACAACTCTGCACAACGCCCTTTATTTTGATGGCATTTGGTACTTTTCCAACCTATTTTTTATTGGCAAATATTTTGGTTGCTTTTGTCGCAATGCCTTTAACGTATGTAGGATTTTTGTTGGTGTTTTTTGCTTATATTCCCTTCATTAACAGAGTCTTAGCTTTCATTTCTCATTACCTTCTTTTAGTGATGCAATTCCTCGTAGATAAAATTGCAGCTCTTCCTCATGCGCTTATTAGCAAAGACGATTATTTTGGAATTGTTATCGTTTGTGTGCAGATTGTGTTGGCTGTGGGTATTTTGTACCTCATCAAACACTTCAAAGCCCCTCAATTTGAAGATGATTATGAGCCTGCCCTCACGAGTTGGGGCTTAAATTAACAAAGAGATTCTTATAACTCTGATATTTCGGTTAAAGTATTTAACTGGCTTTTTTACCGCAAAGTGTTTTTCACTAAGATGCACAAAACTAGCGTTAAAGGCTTTTTGTTTGTGAAACTTTGTGTTTGAACTTCTGCTACTTTGTGGTTTTTCTCCTAAATATCGACAAAAAGTGTCCTCGCTTGTGCCGAAAATGCAAAAATGCTGCGGAATATCTAGCCGATTTTTAAGAAAAAGGCTATAACACTTTACTTAGCCACCTTTTAAAAGACCAACCTACGCGCATAAGTTCCCCTTTATAATACAAAATAAGGAGTAAAATCGTGGTTAACAACATCCAACACAAGGAAAATGCAGGCAATCCCCAAGCCCAAGCATCGGTAAAACCTTCGATATAATAATATTGAGAAGGGCAAAAAATCTTAGTTGACCACTCGCCTGTATGTGTAGGAATATCAAGCAATAAATGGCTAAAATAAGCCGCCAAACACATTTTTGGGAGCTGAAAATACCATATAAAAGGCAAAACAAAGAGCATCATAAAGGGAATACTGTGCGGAAATTCGTAAGCAAAGGTAAACCACGGATGCTTTTCCGCTACGCCAATCCAGTCATCATTGGCAGGGAAATAATAAGGTCGAGGCAAAATCCAAACGAGTAGCGGGTACAATAATAGTTGTGAAACATCGGGCAGAAAACCAAAAAAGGAAATGCAAACCCTTTGTTTATAGGTGTACTTTTGAGTCGTGGCGAGCAGTCGCCCCGTTAAATAATGACTAAGAATGTCCATAAAAGGAATTTACGAAGAATGAATAATGTGATTATTGCAGTTAACTGAATATTCACAAGAAAAGTTGCCTTCCTCGTCAAAAACCACTCATAGCAATTCGCCATTTACGCCTAAACCAAACAAAGCAAAATCATATTTCACAGGATCTTCGGCACAAAAAAGACGTAAATTGTCCGTTAATTCATCAGCCGATTTTTTATCGTCATATTTGCGAGAAAGCAGACCCAAGGCACGCCCCACATTTCCTGTATGAACATCAAGCGGACAAATTAATTGCGCGGGGGAAATGCTTTGCCACAAGCCAAAGTCCACGCCACGTTTGTCTTGTCGCACCATCCAACGCAAAAACATATTGATGCGCTTTGCTGCCGAATTTTCCGCAGGATTTGACAAATGTTTGTAGGTTCTTTGGGGAAAATGTGCTTGATTTCCTAACTTTTCTCGTGCATGAACAATTCCCGCCCAAACCGTTTTCTCACTAGAGGAAATTGCTGAGGAAAAAATGTTTTCTAATCCTCCTTCTTTTTGATAAACGGTTTGTAAAGATTGAAGTAAAGCCTTCATATCCAATGAATTGAGCGTTCTATGTACAAAAGCATCTACCTTTTGCAAAGAAGTTTCATTTGCGCCTAACACAAATTCAAAGGGCGCGTTATCCATCATTTCCATCAAACGGCTGGCACTTTTCATAATCATACTGCGCTTTCCCCAAGCCATTAAAGCAGCCAAAAAGCCCGCAATTTCAATGTCCTCTTTTTTTGAAAAACGATGAGGAATCGAAATAGGATCATTTTCAATAAAATCGGGGCGATTATACAAATCATGCTTGGCATCGAGCAAAGCCTTGAGTTCTTTTTGTGCATCTGTCATTTTTACAGCAGAAAATTATTTCGAATAAAACACCATTTTTATCGCTTCAAAAGTTGCGGTAATTGCCTTGTAAATATGACGCGCATCGCCTTCACAACGTTGTATTGCCTCCTCAAAATCTTGCAAAGCTGCATCATATTCTCCCAGTTTTGCATAATTTCGCCCTCTTTCGAGGTACAAATCTATTAATTCTGGCTTTCTGGCAATCGCCTCGCTCAATCTTTCATTTTTTGCAACAAGTTCTTCGCGCTCTTTGTCTTGTTGTAATTGTTCGGAAGGAGATAAAGGCGTTTCCTTATCATTTACTTCCAATATTTCAGGGATTGCTACGGTTTCCTCTTGCTTTTCTACCTCTTTTTGAAAAAAACAAGTCGTTAAATGCGCAATTCTTTCTTTTATATCCTCATTGTAAAAGCCTTTTTCTTGCGCCAGCTCAAAACATTTCAAGGCATTTTCTTCTTCCTCTAACTCTTGATGGCACAGCCCTTTTTTATAATACAGATTACTATTGTTGGGGTTCAAAGCAATGGCATAAGCTAACAGCAGGCGTGCAGCACGAAAATTTTGCACCCCTATTTTAATATTAGCTTCCGAAGCATAGAGTTGCGCTTGTTTATAGCTGTCTGTTGCATCGAGTAAATAAGCATGAACATAATCAGTTATGGCATTTTCTTCTTCTCCTAAATTTGCAAAACATTCGCCTCGTAACAAATATGCCAAACCATATTGCGGATAAATCGTCAAGCATCGGTCAAGGTGTTGCAGGGCAGAGGTATAATTTTTGGATTTACTTTTTAATTTTGCAGCAGCATAATCTTCTCTTGCATAATTTTCGGCTAAAGAGGCATCAAGCATTTGGATTTGCTCGAAATCTGCTTTTGCGAGTTCATTTTCACCTTGAAGTTCATAAATTAAGGCTCTTTCATAATAAAAAGCAGCTTGTTTGGGCGAAATTTTAATAATTTCCTGCCAAATCTGCAAGGCATCAGCCTGCCTTTGCAAACGTTGATAGGCTTGCGCTTGTTTGAGTAAAATCGCTAATTCATTGCCTATCACTTTCAATAAATTCTCACATTTTCCTAAGACTTCTTCGTATTTTCGTAAATTAAAGCGGACTTCTATTGCGTTCATTTGCCGTTTTACAAACTCCTTAGATTTGTCTATATCTTTGGTTTGTAAAAGGTGAAAATCTTTTTTAGCCTCTTCAAACTTATGAATTTCCAGATAACAAGTAGCCCTTTCTGCATAAAAATCGGGGCTAGGTGTTTGGTGTGCAAATGCTTCAAAGGCATTAAAATCAGCAATAGCAGAAGCGTGTTTTCCTAGATTTTGGTGCGAAACGGCGCGATAATAGTACCATTGTGCCTCTTTTGGATGCTTTTCAATCAAATTGGATAAGTCATCAACCGACATCGCATACTGTTTCAACTCCCATCTTGTTTCAATTAAAAGATGAATTGCTTCTGTATGTTCGGGCTGCATTTTTAACAAGGCGTGCAAATCTGTGATGACATTTGGATAGGCTTTCAGCTCATAATTGGCTAAGGCTGATTGAAAATAGCTGTCCAAATGCGTGGGATTGAGTTGTATCGCACGGTCAAAGTTATAGGTTGCCGCCTTATATTGCTTTCTTGCAGCCTTACATTTCCCCAATTCATAATGTACTTGCCAATATTCAGGGCTGAGTTTCAATGCGGTATTAAAGTCCTTCATTGCTTCCTCAAAATCCTTCAACGCAACACGAATTGCCCCAAGTTGTACCCAATATTGGGCATTTGTTTTTTCCAAAAAGGTTGCTTCCCTCGCATAAATTAATGCTTGTTCAGGTTGCTGCAAAGAAGTATAAATCAAAGAAATCTGAAAATTAGCCTCTGCCGTAGGTGTCAAATTTACAAAACGAAGCAATTCAGATAAGGCTTCCTCCATTTTTCCCGCATAAACCTTGGCACTTGCAATGAAGAAAGGCAACTGTGAATTGTAATTTTTCGTTCCCATCTCGCTTGCTTTTTCAAAGTCAGCCAATGCCCCTTCGTAGTCCTTTAATTGCATTTTTGCTTGCCCACGCTGAATCCATTCATCTGCATAATCGGGCTTGATGCGGGCAGCAATGTCAAAATCGGCAAGGGCTTGGTTGTAGTTTTGCAAAGCCAAATAGGTATTTCCACGATGGAAATAGGCTTCTCCATTGCCACTTTGCAATTCAATCACTTTGCCCCAATCTTTGAGGGCGGCAGGGTATTTTTTGAGCTGATAATAAACCGTAGCGCGATTATAATAAGCATCTGCACTTTGCGGAAAGAGCTTGATGCACATATTACAGTCCTCTAAGGATTTCTCATATTCCTTTAATTTGATGTAAACCGTAGCACGATTTCGATAGGCATCGGCAAGTGCTGGCTCAAGGTCAAGCGCCATGTTAAAGTCATGAATTGCGGCAACATTGTCCTGCAAAATCGTATAAATTACGCCACGATTGTAATACAATTCGGCATTTCGCGGGCTTTTTCTAATCTGTTGCGTGTAGCCAATGATGAGGTGTTCTAGTTCCATTCCTTAGATTTTCCTTAAAATTTGCTGTAAAGTTAGTAGTTTTCAAAAAAAAATACCATTTTTACTTGCAAATCCGTTAAATAGCTAACTACGCACACTATTTCTATATATATTCATCATTTTATACTGGGAGTATTGAAAAGCATATTCATTCTTTTTGATTATATAATCGACTACTAATCAACAATTTAAGAATTATATTTTTTTCACTTTCCTGTTTTCCTTTTGAAAGTTATGAGCTTTTTTCATCTTTTACTGAACAAAACAATTCACTATTTCCCTGCTCGCTTCGCCTTCATCACCAAACCCGAAGTTGTGCCCAATCTTGAAATGGCGGAAGAATTGAAAGAACTGTTTATTGAAAACAGGGAGACTCATGAGCCTTCCCAAGATTTTGATGTCGCAGTGCAATTAATGGAGAGCGGTGCGTATCAAGATTGCATCGAAGTGTATGGTATGATTGCTCAAAAATATCCCGAAATGCAAGGGCTTTGTGAATGTCAAATTGGGGCTGCTTATTTTTTCATGAAAAAATATGAGCAAGCCTTAGACTTTTATCTTCGTGCACGCAGTAGCGGTATGGACCCAGAAATGATGGACGATAACATTTGGGAAGTTTGCGCACTGCAATACGACCTGTATCAACAAAATGATTATCTCGAAAAATATCTAAGAAATTGTCCTAATGGGAAATATTCAGATGATGCAATGGATCTATTATTAAAAGGGAAAACGGAAGGAGGGGAAAACGATATTACTTGATTTATTTATATGTCCATTAAACATTTACTTTTTGACCTTGGTGGTGTCTTGTATGACATAGATTTGGGATTGACACGCCAAGCATTTGCCGATTTAACGCCCCTAAATTTGTCTGATACTTTTTTCACGAAAAAAGGACAGCATGAAATTTTTTCTCAATTTGAGGTAGGTGAAGTAAGCAGCCAAACCTTTTTAACGCAAATGAAGACACTTTTGCAAACTTCTGCCGATGAACAAACCATTAAGGCGGCATGGAACAAAATGTTGCTTGGGCTTGTACCCAATCGAGCAGAGCAGCTTCAAATATTGAAGGAAAAATATCCTGTTGCTTTGCTTAGTAACAACAATGCAATTCATTTTGAATATCTTTATGCCGATTGTTTGCCTTTGTTTCATGAATTTGAGCAACTTTTCTTTTCGCATATTATCAAAAAGCGCAAGCCTGACCTTGAGAGTTATTATTTTACCTTAGATAAATTAGGGTGGAAAGCAGAGGAAACCTTATTTATCGAAGATTCGCCTCCGAATTTAGCGGGTGCAAGGGCAGCAGGTTTACAGGTATTTCCGATTCAAGAACTTGCCGATTTTGACGTATTTTTTGAGCAGTATAAGTAAGGGTTTTATATCACTTGTTTAGACCTAGTAAGGTGCAGGAAACACCTTACTAGGTCGTTTCAAAACCTAGCAAGATTTTTCCTGAATCTTGCTAGGTTTAATCAAAAGCTGTAAAGCTCTCGTTTAGACCTTGTAAGGTGCAGGAAACACCTTACAAGGTCTTTTCATTAAAAAACACCTACCTTTCAAAACCTAGCAAGATTTTTCCTGAATCTTGCTAGGTTTAATCAAAAGCAGCAAATCCCTTCCTCCTCCCCTTCTCTTCCCTTAAAACTCATTGATAATCCCAATATGTATTCTCCCCCTTCCAAATTGAAAACTTTGGTCATTGGCTTTCCCTACGGCATAAGAAATAGATAACATTCCAAGCGGTATATTGTAAGTCATACCTAAGCCCAGCCCTATTGCTTGGGTCGTTTGTTTTAATGCGCTATCATACAAATAACCATAATCCACAAAAGCCTGTAAAAAAGATTTAGCGTCTAATAGGAAACGATATTCGGCAGTGATTGTGCTAAACTTATCCGCGTAAAATTGATTTTCATTAAAGCCACGCAAGGTTTTGCTTCCCCCTAAACGCATTTGGTCACTTGGTAGGATAAGTGTTTGATTGAGCCAATAGGTATGATTGCTAACATGTAATACACTCCTTTTTTTAATACGATAATAGGCTTTAACTTGCAGATTTGCTTCTACTAAAATTTGTTTTTCGGGAATAGAATCATAAAAAGTTGGGCGAATGGAAAACATTGCAGGGTTCTTTTTAATGGTTTTTTGCCCAATCGCAGTTTCTAATTCGAAAGAAATGCCGCGTGTAGGTACTTGTTTATAATCTAATTTCTCAAAAGTAAGCCCTGTTCCGTACAAATTACTATTGCTTGACAAAGCAGTTAAAAGATTGCGGGTTTTATGAACGTAAACCATGCGAATCAGGGAATCACTTAAAATTGTTTGGCGTTTTCGATAGTATAAATTAGCTAAAAGAAAAGGCGAGAATTGATATTTTGCCTCTGCTTTGCCTTGAATATTGGTAAATTCAACCGATTGTTGATACAAATTGCCTTCTGCCCCTACATGAAAAGCACTTCCCAACATATAAGGATAAGTAAATTTTCCTTCGATACGCTGGGCTGTTAGCGGTAATTTTTCATATTTGAATTGCAATGCCTCCCCTTGTTTAAACATACTCACGAGTGATACATTTAGCATCCCTGTAAACTGAAAACGCCTATCAACATCTGTACTTAAAGGCGGTAAAATGCCCACAAGTGCATCAAATTGATTGGTTCTACGCTTTTGAAAAGGAATGCTAAGATTTACTTTCCCATCGCTTGTGTAAGTTACTATCGCAGGTTTGACATTTTGATAATAGATAGAATTATTTAAGACACGCGGAATATTATCAATGTTAATTTGATTGTATTTGCTTTCTGGGCGAATCCGAAGCATTGCATACAGAAGTTTGGGGCTTTCCCTTACTTTTCCTTGCATCTTAATACTATCAATTTTATATAAATTACCTGTTTCAAATTGATAGCTTATATTTGTTAAAACACTATCCGCCTTTGCTTGGTAGTCAAGATTTAGGTCATAAAAACGCGCAAAAGGATAACCTTCATTTTGATAAGCAACGACAATGTTTTGCAAAGCTCCTTCTAGTTTTTTCCAATCCAAAGGAACAAGTGCTTTTTTATCTTTTATTTCTGCTATTTGCGTTTGATATTTAGGAGATAAACCTTTTATTTCTAAGGTATTAATGTAATATAATTTGCCTATATAAAAAGAAGCAAACAAACTATCTTTTTTAAGAAAAAGTGTGTCTAAATGCGTTTCGAGCTTTCCTTGTTGAAAAAAGTAGTTATACCAAGTAGCATTTTCTTGCTTTATTTCTTCTACTCTTTTCAATTTTTTCCAAGTACTAATTACTTCTTTTTTATCTTTGCTAGAAAGTCCTTCTATTTGAAAATATTTTATCTCTGAAATGTCTTGCGCAAAAAGAAATTGAAAAGCGATGGAAATAATACTGATACAAAAAATGATACTTCTTTTCATACAATTATTTTATAACAAAGGTATCATTATTTTGAAAAACTTTTTATAAAATATAGGCAAAAATTT
>JBJXHA010000413.1:0-12410 GCA_046160275.1 Bacteroidia bacterium
GGCATTGCCCAGTCCCTACCTGAACACGACCCTCACATATTGTAATAACTTTTGCTTATGATTTGTTGTTGTATCTACTACCCCCACTCAACTTTTGCATTTTTCCTACTTTTGCCCTATCTTTGCCTACTAAAACCAAGAAAAAAACACCATGCGAAAACTTCCCTACGGCATTAGCAATTTTGCAGAACTTCCCAAAGGAAATTACTTTTTTGCGGATAAAACGCCTTTTTTGCATAAATTAGAAAATTTGGGTGAAAAATATATTTTTTTCATGCGCCCTCGTAGGTTTGGAAAATCTTTGTGGATTTCGATTTTGCAACATTATTATGGAACACAATACAAAGGAAGATTTCAAGAATTATTTGGAAACTATTATGTAGGCAAAAATCCTACGGAAAATGCCAATAGTTACTTGGTTTTACGCTTTGATTTTAGCGGAATAGATACAAGTACGGCAGAAAAAACCTATCAAGGTTTTTTGAGTAATTTAGTTTCTGGGGCAAATAGTTTTTTTGCAGACTACCCCACTTATTTCACAGAAGAAGAATGCAAATATATTCTTCATCAAACCTCGCCTGAAAGTTTGATGAAGCGGTTGTTCGATGTCTTAAAGACAAAAAATGATAGAAAACCTATTTACCTTTTAATAGACGAGTATGACCATTTTGCAAATGAGTTGTTAGCCTTAAATTTATCTCATTTTCGAGAGATTGTAGGCAGAAATGGCTGGGTAAGAAAGTTTTATGAAACGATAAAAACCGCAACAGGCGAAGGAATTGTTGAAAGAATGTTTGTTACAGGCGTTTCGCCTGCCACGCTCGACAGCATGACGAGTGGTTTTAACATTGCCAAAGATTTAATCAGAAATGTGCATTTTCATGAAATGTTTGGCTTTAATGAGGCTGAAATGGTGAATTTATTGGAGAATATTGGGGTTCCAGAAAGTGAAATGCCTTTCGTTAAAGAGCAAATGAAAGTTTGGTATGACGGATTTAAAGTGTCAAAAGAAGCAAAAACGCATATTTATAACCCTGATATGTTGTTGTTTTTTGGGGGAGAATATTTGTCGAGTGGTGGTTTTCCTTCCAATATGTTAGACGATAACATTGCTACGGATTATGGAAAAATTCGTGCGATTTTTAAGATTAATAACCAAGAAAATTCGCGTGTGCAGGTGCTGAAAGATTTGGTGGAGAAAGGGGAAATTGTTACCGAAATTGTAAGCCGTTTTAACTTTGAATTGGAATTTGGGCAACGCGAATTTATCAGTTTGCTGTTTTATATGGGAATGTTATCCATTGAAAGTGAGGAGTTTGGGCGCACAAAACTACGAATCCCGAATTATGTAATGAAGGAATTGTACTATCAATATTTTTGGCAACTATTGAGAGAAAGCGAACTCGCGCCTGTTTCTTTAGACGGTGTGGCAGATGTCGTGTATCAAATGGCAAAATACCAAAACCTTGAGCCGTTGAAAGCGTTGATTAATGAAATCTTGTCCGAACACTCCACACGAGATAAGGCGAATTTTTCAGAAAAACATCTAAAAACGTTATTCATCACTTTATTTTACATTTCGAATATCTATATCGTTGATAGTGAACCCGAAACGCGCCAAAAATATATGGACGTTTTGCTGCTTGGCAGAAGGCAATACAACATTCCCCACGACTTTTTATTCGAATTAAAATACATCAAAAAACCTTCAAAAAAACAATTAACCGAATTGGGGGGTGAAAAAGTATGGCTCGAACAAATTCGACAAGCTACTATTAATCAATTAAATACATACAGAAATACACCCAAGTGCCAAAATTTGGACAGATTACGTTCCTATATTTTGATTGTAGTGAACATGAAAATTGCGGTTTTTGAACAAATTGCGTAAATTTTCAAGATTTGGCAAATAGGGCAAAATCAAAAAGAACCGTCATTTTCTCCTAAAAAATGGCAGTTCCTTTTTGCCCATATTTTTCCTTCCCATTTCGAATATTTTCCTTATCTTTGCCCAAAAATAAAGCACGTGGATAGAAAAACGTTTTTAATAGATTGTGCAAAGCTAGGAACTGCCCTAACTTTGACTTTAGAATTATCGGCTTGTCATTTGTTTGATGAGCCAGAAATGAAACTTTGTACCGTTGAAGACCTAGCTGCGCAAGGGCATCTTATCAAGGATTTTAACGGAGATGATGTTTTTATTACTTATTTAGAAGAGGAGTTGACGGTGTTCTCTATGGTTTGTACGCATAAAAGATGTACCGTAAAATACAATGAGAGCAAAGAGAAATTCATTTGCCCTTGTCATAATGGAACTTACAACAAACAAGGCAAAGCGATTTCGGGACCCCCTCCTTCGCCACTCCGCAAGTTCAAAACAGAAATTCGAAACAACGAAATCTGGGTGCTAAACAGTTATCAGTAAACAGTTATCAGTGAACAGTTATCAGTAAGGATAAAAGTAAGCATTTTTTCATCATAAATGAATGGCTAATAGATTGAATAAAGTGTTGATAACCTTAGTGTTATACGTTATTCACTATTCACTATTCACTATTCACTATTTTTCCCATGATTAGTCTTCTAGCCATCGCCCTCGCCCCAATTGTGGTCGTTTTTACGTATTTTTACCTACGTGATAAATATGACCATGAACCATTAAAGGAGTTAATTATCACCTTTCTCTTAGGTGTTGCTACCGCTTTCCCTGTGATATGGGCGGGAGGACTCGTGCAAGAAATGCTCGGAGTGTCTGAAAATTCAAGCCCTTTTGGCTTGCTGTTATATGTGATTTTTGTGGTTGCATTGCCTGAAGAGTTTTTCAAATATTTGGTGGTTAGAGTGTATAGCTATCATAGAGACGAATTTGATGAGCCCTATGATGGTATCATGTATGGCGTAGCCTCCGCAATGGGTTTTGCCGCCATCGAAAATGTGTTATACGTTTCTCAGTTTGGTTTCGAAACAGGCTTATTGAGAATGTTCACCGCCGTTCCTGCTCATGCTGTTTTTGGGACAGTGATGGGTTTTTACATTGGAAAAGCAAAGTTTGAAAACTTGGGGTACTCTATTCGTTTCCATATAATAGGTTTAGTATTAGCAATATTACTTCATGCCTTTTATGATTACTTCATCTTTTTAGATTACGGCATGATTGGTTTGGTTTCCTTTGTGTTGTTAGGTATCGGAATTTGGTTCGCAAATACTGCCATTCGTTTGCACAAAATACACTTGTTAGCAAAGAAAATGGAAGAAAAAACACACGAAATAGGAAGCATCTCACCTTCCTCCGAACCTTTTGAAGAATAACAATGAAACATATTTTTCCTCATTCTCTCTCTGGAACGCTAAAAGTTCCTGCCTCTAAAAGTATTATGCAACGTGCAATCGCAGCGGCAGTCTTGGCAAAGGGAGAAAGTCGGCTACATAATATTTCGGATTGTGAAGATGGATTAGCCGCAATAGAAGTGGCAAAAGCACTAGGCGCGAAAATTGAACAGCAGGGAGATACGCTGACAATTGAGAGTAACGGAGTTCAGCCTATCGTTTCTGAAATTAATTGTGGAGAGGCAGGCTTAGGAATCAGAATGTTTACCCCTATTGCTGCTTTGTCTGATAAAGAATTGATTATCAAAGCGGAAGGCAGTTTAAAAACGCGCCCCATGCATTTTTTTGAAGAGGTTTTTCCCAAAGTAAAAGTACAATGTACTTTGCAAGATGGCAAAGCTCCCATTCATATCAAAGGGGCTTTGCAAGCGCAAAATTTAGAAGTTGATGGAAGCCTAAGTTCTCAATTTTTGACAGGTTTGTTGATGAGTATGGCAAGCGTTTCGATGGGAAATATTATTTCTGTGAACCATCTTACCAGCCGCCCTTATTTAGATTTGACGCTTTCTGTGATGCGGGATTTTGGCGTAAAAGTGCTAAACTTTCAATATGAAAAATTTGTTTTCCCTGGTGCACAGCGATATTTGCCGCAAAATTTCTACATCGAAGGAGATTGGAGTGCTGCAGCTTTTTGGGTAGTGGCAGCAGCGATTCAAGGGGAAATTACGCTGCAAGGCTTACGCGCCGATTCTTTGCAAGCAGATAGGGCAATTTTGGACATTATTTGCGCCGCAGGTGCCGATTATACAATCAATCAAGAGGGAAGTGCTCATTTCCCTGAAATTACCATTTCCCCTGCCAAAAAACTTCAGGCTTTTACTTTTGATGCTACACATGCACCTGATTTGTTTCCCATTTTAGCAGTATTAGCGGTTCATTGTCAGGGTATTAGCGAAATTAAAGGCGTAAATCGCTTACTTCATAAAGAAAGCAATCGTGCGGCAGCAATTGTGCAAGAATTTCAAAAAGTGGGAGCGGATTTAGTAATCAAAGACGATATTTTATACATTCATGGAGAAAATATTCCTGCTTTTTTTGCAAAAAATACGTATCTCTTGCCGAATTTCCATGCACATAAAGACCATCGTATGGCAATGGCGCTCACCATTTTAGCCCATACTTTAAAAATAAAAGCAACAATTGACGATGCGGAATGTGTTAAAAAATCGTATCCTCATTTTTTTGAGGAGGTGGAGAAAATAGGTTTTGAAAAAGAAGCCTAAAATTGTTTACTGATAACTGCTAATTGTTTACTGTTAAAATATGTTTCAACGAAAATTATCTTTAATTGATAAAATTATCTTGATTGGCGTGGTTGCCTTTGTTGCCTTTATTTTGGGCTTTTGGTGGAACATGAAACGCAGCAACAAAGATTTTCATTTGCCTGCTAATTTTTCGGGTTGGGCGAACATTCGATACAGTGTGCCAAATGCGCAACCTTTGGTGAAAAAAGCGGGTATTTATCAAATTTATATTCCTCCGACAGGCATGTTAGAAACTTCTACTGCCTTAGAAGATGGTTGGGGGCGCGACCAGTTTTTTGACGAAACGGGCAAACTTATCCCCAATTCCATTGGGAAAAATCAAGCCACTCAAACGCGCTTTCATTTGCGAGAATATGGCTATCGCTCTTTTCTGTCGGTTTTGGCTGCCTTGCCCAAAGGCAAAGATTCTACTTTTTACGAAGGAACGCAAATTTACAGATCGCCCGAAGGAAAGGAAATTTACCATGAAGGGGAAAAAAGCGTAGAAACATTTTATGTAAGTTCAAAATTTGAATCCGTTTTGTTCAACCCACCTGCCAATCCAGATAGTAACAACATCTATATTACACCGCTTCGTCGAAAAATGATGAAAGAAAGGTAAAGAAATTTGCAAAACTCAGGCTTTTTGTGTAACTTTCAGCGATTTAAAGAACTAATTAACAGTTAGTTCATCTATTTTAACATTCTTCAATATTATGATTCTTTCGATTCTTGGACTTATTCTTTTTGGTGCCAGCTTCGGCATGAACGGCTTGGAGGCAAAGTTAGGAAAAACGCAAGGAGTTCTAAAAGCAGTGGGACTTATGATGATAGCTATCGGCATTATGTTCAGTTGCTTTGTTATTATCCCTGCAGGACAAGTAGGCGTAAAAACCTTATTTGGTAAGGTTTCGCAAGGCACATTGACTAGTGGCTTGCAATTTGTCAATCCTTTGGTAGATGTAACGGAGTTTGATGTGCGTACGCAGAACTATACGATGAGTGTAGTGCATGACGAGGGCAAAAAACAAGGCGATGATGCCATTCGCGTTTTGTCAAAAGATGGTTTGGAGGTGATACTCGATGTGTCAGTTTTGTACCGTATTATTCCCGAACAAGCCCCGAACATTTTAAAAACGATTGGTTCGGATTATGAAGAAAAAATTATTCGCCCCCTTTCTCGTACAAGAATTCGAGACAATGCTGTTTATTACGATGCCGTTTCTTTGTTTTCGGATAAAAGAGATGAATTTCAAAACAAAATTTTTAGCACCATTGAAAAAGATTTTAAGTTAAGAGGTTTGGTCTTAGAACAATTATTGTTAAGAAATATCATACTTCCTGCGTCTGTAAAAACTACGATTGAATCAAAAATTAATGCGGAGCAAGATGCGCAAAAAATGACTTTTGTGTTGGACAAAGAAAAACAAGAAGCTGAGCGTAAACGCGTAGAAGCGCAAGGGATTGCTGATTATCAACGCATTATCAACACAGGTTTGAGCGATAATCAACTTCGTTATGAAATGATAAAAGCCTACAAAGAATTGGCAACCTCTCAAAATGCAAAGGTAATTATCATGGGTGATGGGAAGAATCCTGTGATTTTGGGCGGGAATTAATCGCTTTCACCAAATTATTGAACAAATTTAATCGCTCTTTTCTCTGAAAAATATGATATTTTGGATTGTCATTGGACTTACTGTTTTGATAGTTGTTGTGGGAGCTTATTTCTTTTGGAATTACCTCAACTTAGATTTGTGGCTGAATGCGACCTCCTCTAATGTGCCCGTGAGCATTATGCACTTGATTGGAATGAAAATTCGTTCTGTTCCTTCGGATTCTATTATCGTGAACATGATACGAGCGCACAAAGCGGGCTTTAAAGTAACAATGACCGAGTTAGAAAATCACTTTCAAGCAAAAGGGGATATTCCAAAAGTGGTTGAATCTCTCGTTCGTGCGAAAAATGCGGGCATCAACTTGGATTTTAAGTCTATTGGGCAAATTGACTTGTCGGGAAGAGATGTGAGCAAAATTGTGAGCGCGGTGGTAAAAGCGAGAAATGCTGGAATCCCGATGGATATTGGTAATGCGGTGCAGATTGACTTGTCAGGCAGGGACGTTTCCAAAGTGTTAGATGCGGTAATTAAGGCAAAGGGAGCAGGGATTGACCTTTCTTTGAGAACGGCTGTACAAATGGATTTGGCGGGCATCGACATTGACCAAGAGGTAGATACTGCGGTGAAAACCAAAGTGTTACGCTCTGATGAAATTTGTGCCATTCCCATTGATGGGGTGGAAATTAAATTTCGCGCAGATATTACCGTAAAAAGTAATTTGCTTGAATTATTGGGTTCGGCAGGTGATGATACGATTAAAAAACGTATTGAGCAGCGTTTGATTGCGCGTATTAGTTCTATGCAAAATTATCAAGAGGTGCTGCAACGCCCAAATGAAGTGGCGAACATCTTGGAATCGGATTATGAGCGTAAAAAAATCGAAGAAGGAACAAAATATTTCGTAGAATCTATTGAGATTGTAGATATTAAAGTGGGGCAGGACATTGGGGCAAAATTGGAAGAAGAGCAGGCGCGTGCTGATGTAGAGAAAGCGAAAGCAAAAGCCGAAGAAGCAAAGGTAAAGGCAAATGCCAAGCGTTTTGAGATGGAAGTGTTGGAAAGGGAATTGGACTTGGAAAAGAAAAAGGCGGAAATTTCGGAAATGCACGCCAAATATAAACTCATGGAAGCCGAAGCGCAAGTACAACATTCGATTGCTGAGGCATTTAAAAACGGAAATTTAGGTGCTTTGGATTTTTATAAACTCAAAAATCTGCAAGCGGATACCAAAATGCGGAACAATCTTTCTTCTGAAATTTTAGACGACCAAGCGCCTACGCATCTTTAACTCCCACATAATCAACTGAAAACGGCACAGGCAATTAGGCTTGTGCCGTTTTTTAGGGAAACAACTACTATTTTCCTTCGAAATCCTTACTTTTCATTGCCTCAACAATCCATACTTTTGCGCAAATTTTTTCTCCATTATTATATTCCTACACTTACTATGCGCAAACATCTCTTCTTTTTTCTTTCTATTTCCTTTGTTTTTGCCCAAAATCCGCAAATTTCTGCCGATGCCGCAAGATTACAGTCTTTTGAGCAGCAAAAATCAACGCATTCTCCTATTTCTCTCGATTTTAGAAACGTAGGTCCTGCCATTATGAGTGGGCGCGTGGTGGATTTAGAGGTAAATGAAGCTAACCCAAATGAGTTTTATGCCGCTTTTGCCTCAGGTGGTGTTTGGCATACAACTTCCAATGGCACAGATTTTCAACACATTTTTAGCCATCAAGCCATGATAACGGTGGGCGATATTGCCGTAAATTGGAAAGATAAACAGCAGATTTGGGTAGGAACAGGCGAAAATAATTCTAGCCGATCTTCGTATGCAGGAACGGGAATGTATTATTCGGAGGATAAGGGAAAGACTTGGGAACATCGTGGATTAACAGAAACGCATCATATTGGAAGGATTGTGTTACACCCTCAAAAAGCAAATACGCTATGGGTGGCTGCGATTGGGCATTTGTACTCCAAAAATTCAGAAAGAGGCGTTTTTAAAACGACTGATGCAGGAAAAACATGGAAAAATACCTTATTTGTGAATGATTCTACGGGGGGGATTGATTTGGTCATTGACCCTAGCAATCCCATGATTTTATACGCAGCAACTTGGACAAGAACGCGAAAAGCCTCAAATTTTAATGGTTGTGGCAGTGGAAGTGGCATTTATAAAAGCATAGACGGTGGCGAAACTTGGGAATTGGTGACAAACGCAACTTCTGGTTTTCCGACTGGCGAAAAAGTAGGGCGCATTGGTTTGGCAATTTCTTCCCTTTCTCCACAAACGCTCTACGCAGTCCTTGATAATCAAGCATATCGCCCAAAAGAAGAAGACAAAAAGGAAACGACAACAACGGTTTCTCTTACGAAAAACGAGTTAAAAGCCATGTCAAAAGAGGAATTTTTGAAACTAGAAGCCAAAAAATTGAATCTCTTTCTTGATGACAATGATTTTCCTAAAAAATATACCGCCAAAACCTTGCAACAACAAGTGAAAGAGGGGAAATTGCAGGTTGCAGACATATCAAATTATTTAGCCGATGCCGATAATGATTTGTTTGATACGCCGATTGTTGGGGGAGAAGTTTATCGCTCGAATGATGGCGGAAAAACATGGAAAAAAACGAATGAACATTACCTAGATGGGCTTTATTATACGTATGGCTATTATTTTGGGCAGGTGCGCGTTTCTCCTTTTTCTGATGAAGAAATTTATTTATTGGGCGTGCCTGTGCTGTATTCTAAAGATGGTGGAAAAACTTTTGAGGGCTTATTAAAGGAAAATGTTCACCCTGATAATCATGCGCTTTGGCTCAATCCTAAGCAAAAAGGACATTTTATTTTGGGAAATGATGGTGGCGTTAATCTTACCTATAATAATGGAAATGAATACTTTAAGTTAAATAATTTGCCTACGGCACAATGTTATGCAATTGCCTTAGATTCGCTTAATCCTTATAATATATATGCGGGTTTGCAAGACAATGGCGTTTGGAAAGGTTCATCGCAAAGCCAAATTAACAAAGATTGGCATGATTCGGGCGAAAATCCCTTTAAAATGGTGATGGGCGGAGATGGTATGCAAATTCAGGTGGATAACCGCGACAATAAAACGATTTATACAGGCTATCAATTTGGAAATTATTCGCGTATCGAGAATGGCAAGCAATTTTCTATCGCGCCTTCTCGTGAATTGGGGGAAGAC
The DNA here is from genome assembly GCA_046160275.1 of Bacteroidia bacterium. Taxonomy (GTDB): domain Bacteria; phylum Bacteroidota; class Bacteroidia; order J057; family J057; genus JBJXHA01. Next base: position 9,462 of record JBJXHA010000413.1, read on the forward strand.
GCGCTGCGTTTTAATTGGCAAACTCCCATTTTATTGTCTAAATTTAACCAAGACATTTTATACATGGGAGCGCAAAAATTGTTTCGTTCTATGAACAAAGGCGCGACTTTCGAGGCAATTTCTCCCGATTTAACCCAAAATCAAGCACAGGGGAATGTTCCTTATAATACCATCACTTGCATTGCAGAATCTCCGTTTAAATTTGGGGTGATTTGTGTAGGTACTGACGATGGAAACGTGCAACTTACAACAGATAATGGCGAAAATTGGGAAAATATTGGCGCTGCTTTGCCGCAAAATCATTGGGTAAGTCGTGTGGTTTTTTCGCAACATAACAAAAAAAGAATCTATGTGAGTTTGAATGCTTATCGCACAGACAATTTTGAACCTCAAGTATATGTGTCTGAAAATCAAGGAGAAAGTTGGAATAGAATTGGTAAAGATTTGCCCATTCAAGCAGTAAATGTCATCAAAGAAGACCCTAGCAATGAAAAAATCTTGTATGTGGGAACGGATAATGGTTTATTTGTTTCGCTCAATCAAGGGAAAACTTTTCACACTTTGAACAATGCTACTTTGCCGAATGTTGCGGTACATGATGTGGCAATTCATGGCAAGGCGAAAGAGTTAGTTGTGGGTACGCATGGTTTGTCTGTTTTGGTTGCAGATGTTCAATATTTACAAAAACTAACAGAAGAAATTCTTAATCACCCACTTACACTTTTTGAAGTAGATAGCCTTGTCTATGACAAAGAGTGGGGAAAAAGAAATTTTGGTTGGAAAATCAGCGATACCCCTAGTGTAAAAATCCATTTTTATCAAGCGCAAAAGGCAAATACAACGCTGAAAGTGGTTCATAAAAAAGGAATTTTGTGTTATCAAAAAACCTTGAAAGAAATGCAAGGTTTGCAAAGTGTTTCTTATAACCTAAGCATGGACAGTACACAAAAAGAGCTGATTGCCAAAGAGTTAAAAACAGAAATTCCTGCTGCGGATAATGGCATTTTTTATTTACCCGCAGGTGAATATGAACTGATTCTCACAAGCAACGGTATCGAAAAAAGAACGCCACTTCTCGTTTCTGCACCTAAGAAAAAGAAGGACAGGGGAGAATAGGTATCAGGGAACAATTAACAGTAAACAATCATCAGAAGCAATGTTTTGACCATCAAATAAATACACTTTTGAAATCTTCACATTTTTTAGCGTGGGACTTCAGCCCCATGCTAAAAAATGATACGCTTACAATACAAAAAACGCCCTTTTCTAGCAAGCTAAAAAAGGGACGTTGATCAGTTGGATATAAATGCACCTTATTCTTTAATTACTTTGGTGGTGTAAATGTTCCCATTCGCTTTGAGAGAGAGCAAATACACGCCATCTGCAACTTGTGTTAAATCAATCACTTCATTTTGAGTGATGGTTTTCGCGAAAATTGTTTTACCGTAAATATCTCTTACTAATACCTCTGCTTGTGGTGTATTGATGAGTTCTAATTGTAATTTATCTTTCGTTGGATTAGGATACAAGTTACACACATCTTTGATAGGATTATCCAAATTTGTAGTAGCTCCTACTTTAAAAGTAAAAGTATCTGTGTCCATATAATTGCTCGTGATGAGTGTTACGTCATAACCTTGTGGCGGCATTACAGAATAGGTATGCACAGGGTTTTTTTCTGCAGAGTTTGTTCCATCGCCAAAATCCCAAAAGAAACGGCTGGCATAAGGAGTCATACATCTGAAACTTGCCGTATTTCCATTCATTGTCGCATTTCCATTGGCATTTAACACCAACATTCCATCACCACAAAGACTTTCTACACTCAAAAATACGCCCGAATCTAAGGCACGGTCGAGCGCATCGGCTACCGCGATTTTTACATGATACGTTTGCCCAATGACAACAGGAGCGGAGGCTGTCATTACTGTGGTAAAGCCATCGTATTGTACCGTAGGATTTGCGGTAGGAGTTGAGCCATCGCCATTATTAACATAATATGCAGAATTTGTGGTAGTATTTACGTTGTTGATGCTCACATAATCAGTTGTATTTGGCACAAGCGCAATGTTTTGGTTTACATAACTTCCCCCTGACGGCTTAGGTCCCGAAATAAAGAAAGCAAACACATCATTAAAAGAACCTACAAACTCCAAAAACTCTTCAGAACCAAAGACATATTTAAAAAAAACCGTATCCACCGAAGGTACTAAATCCAATTCCAAAACGGCTGCGTCCCAAGTACTTACTGATGTCAAGCCATCTAAATCGAGGTCTCCTGCGCCAGGAGATATTATAGCAGTTGCTCCTCCCTGGTCATTAGGACCTGCCGCTAAATACACATCACCCGAAGAAAGTATCAGCCCTGCATTCAAGCCAATGTTGGACAAAGAGCCGTCAAAAAAACCAATTTGCGTAGAATCTCCTGTAAAAGTTACATTGCTAATCGTTACACAAGTCGAATCAAAAAAGTCAGTGACCATAGATTGAGCTGTATAACCTTGATTATCAACGAATAATTGGGCTTGTAGCGGTGCAGCTAACAAGACACTTGCGCAGAGCAGTAAAAATTTGTGTTTAAATCTTAACATAAAATGGATAAGTAATGAATAATGAAGAGTTGATAATGAATAATGATTTTAAGAAACTGTTTGAGTTAATCAAATTCCCAAGCGTGGACACTTGGGAATTTGATTTTTGGAGGAGCGTCCACGCTCATATCTTCAAAAAAGTACTATTTCACAGAAAAGGCAATCATTTATCTTGTGTTTTTTGGGGAAAAATATTTATTCAAACAGTTTCTAAGTTGTTTATATAAATCAATGGTAGTCCTTCAAATGTAATGCTAACTAAAACCTGTAGCGGCTGCTTTAGCTGCCGCAAAAGCGCAAAAACGAAGTTTTTGCAAGTTATCGGGCAGCTAAAGCAGCCCGTACAGCATTACATTTA
>JBJXHA010000414.1:0-10018 GCA_046160275.1 Bacteroidia bacterium
GAAAAACATCGTTGGTTGCGCGTTGATGCCGATACGATTGACAATTTGATTCAAAAAGAGGACAATGCAAATGAGGAAACGACTTTGAATGAGGAGGAACAAACCTTGTTGAAAGAGATGTTTACGAATGTTGCCGAAAATCCGACTTTGGAATTTCAAGCAAAAGCCATGGGCGAAACGCAATTGCCTGTGGTAATCACTCGTTCTGAATGGATGCGCCGCATGGCTGAAATGGCAAAACACGGAGGTGGAAGTCCATTTATGGGAATGAATATGCCTGAAACGTACAATGTTATCCTCAATACTAATCATGCACAAGTAAAGCAACTCGTTGAAAATAAAGACGAAAAACTTGCAAAACAACTGCTCGATTTGGCATTGCTTACGCAAGATATGCTCAAAGGAAAAGACCTTACCGCTTTCATTGAGCGTACGATTTCGATGATGAAGTAAAAGAAAAGGCATTTTTTGCCAAAAAATAGCAAAAAGCATCTATATCCCGCAAGATATAGGTGCTTTTGCGATTTATAGTTATCTTTGTGGACTGAAAAAAAACAGTATCAAAATAGACAAAAACGCATTATGGGTGCGGAAATGAATTATTAAAGAAACGCCAATGAAAACATTCGCTAAATATAGCTTTTTCGTATTGCTTTTTGCCGCTTGTCAGTCTTCTGACAAAAAAATGGTGCAAAATGCGCCCATGATTACCCAAAGTTACCGCGATGATATGGGGCGCGAGGTGGGATTGCCTGCCAAAATAGAAAGGGTGGTTTCGCTTGCGCCGAGTATTACCGAAATGATCTATGCGATTGGGGGGCAGGATAAATTGGTGGCGCGCTCGCAGGCTTGTGATTTCCCTGCGGAAACAGCTCAAAAAGAAATAGTTACGACTTATCCGAATGTGGATTTAGAAGCATTAAAAGCGAAAAACCCAGAAGTGGTATTACTAACTGATGAAATTTTTGGCAGCGAATTAATTCCCAATATCGAGAAATTAGGCTTAAAAGTATATTTGCAAGGTTTTTTGCACACGCAAGACATTCCGCGTTGTATGCGCAATTTGGGGAAAATTTTAGATTGCGAAAAAAAGGCAAATCAAGTAGCCGATTCTTTAGAAAATTTGGAAAAAAATATCGTCAAACTCACTGAGAATCAAGCAAAATACCGAACTTTGATGTTGGTAAGCGACAATCCTTTGATTGCAATTGGAGGAAAAGGTTTTTTGCATGAAATGATTCAAAAAGCAGGCGGAAAAAACATTTTTGAAAATAAAAAAGAAGCCTATCCTGTGGTAACGATTGAGGAGATTTTGGATATGCAGCCCGAATATTTGATTTTGCCTACCAAAAATGACCAACTCTATGCCCAAATTATGACGCAATACCCGATGTTGCAGCATACCGTAGCAAACGCGCAAAAACAAGTATTTATGCTCGACCCCGATTTTCTGTTTCGCCCAGGTCCCCGTACCATGGAAGGTTTGATGCAGCTCACAAATACGCTTCATTCGACTTTGACGAAGGAAAAATTGTTGAATAGCAAATAAAAACCAATGACACATTTACCGCAAATGTTAGGCACTTGGCATTGGATTTTTCAATTTTATCTTACAAACTTCACTAAAAAGAATTAAATTTACGCAAAGAACATCATGAGGATTTTTGTTTTAATATTTTTAATCTCCACCTTTATCCTAAGTAGTTGCGACTTTCGCCCCGACCAAAAAAGTATCAAAGAGAAAATTGTGGGGAAATATTGCGCGGGAAATTATCAACTTACCTTGACGGATAGCAATACCTACCGCAATGTCAAAATGGACAAAGGAACGCATACAGGCACGCCCTACGAGGAATCTTGTAGTGGAAAATACAGCATTATGCTCAAAGAAGGGCATTGGATTATTCATTTTGAAAAGGCAAAAACCAACCAATCTATGTCGGATTGCCAACAAGAATACACCCTTTGGACAGAAAAAGAAGGCTTTTTAGTAGGCGAGAAAGAGGTAATTATGCGCGATTTGTTTGATAATACTGCCTTGAAAAAAGGGAATTGTAAATAAAAGGTTAATGAAAGCAACAATTGTAATAGATTTTGACAGTACCTTCACACAAGTTGAGGCTTTGGAGGAGTTGGCGGAGATTTCTTTGAAAAATTCACCGCAAAAGGCAGAGGTTGTTCGTAAAATCAAGGAAATTACGGACTTAGGAATGGCGGGCAGCCTTTCTTTTCATGAATCTTTGTCGCAAAGATTGGCACTTTTGCCTTTGAAAAAAGAGCATCTGGAAAAGGTTATCAGCCGTTTAAAACGCAAAATATCGCCTTCTTTTCAACGAAATAAGGCATTTTTTAAAAAATATCAAGGGCAAATTTACATTTTGTCTTTGGGTTTTCGAGAATTTATCGCACCCGTAGTCAAAGAGTATTTCATTGATGATGACCACGTTTTGGCTAATACATTTGTATTTGACGAAACGGGGAAAATCACAGGTTTTGACGAAAAAAACGTACTGGCGCATAGCAAAGGTAAATCTAATCAGTTGAGAACGATGGATTTACAAGGCGAAATTTATATTATTGGCGATTCTTATACAGATTACGAAGCAAAAGAAAGTGGCATTGCGCATCGTTTTTATGCTTTTACCGAGAACATTTTACGCGATGGCATTTTAGAAAAAGCCGACCACGTTCTCCCTAGTTTTGACGAATTTTTATACATCAATCAACTCCAAATGTCTATTTCTTATCCTAAAAATCGAATCAAGGTTTTATTACTCGAAAATATTCATGCGCAAGCCCTTGACTTATTTCAAAAAGAAGGTTATCAAGTCGAAACGCTAACGGGCGCGCCTACAGAAGAAGAATTGTGCGAAAAAATTCAAGGCGTAAAAATCTTGGGGATTCGTTCTAAATCGCAAATTACCGATAAAGTGCTGGCTTCGGCAACTAATTTAATGGCCATTGGCGCATTTTGCATCGGTACAAATCAAATTAATTTGAACAGCGCAGCAGAAAAAGGCATTATTACTTTTAACGCGCCTTATAGCAATACGCGCTCGGTGGTAGAATTAGCGATTGGCGAAATTATTATGTTAATGCGTAAAATCCCACTCGTAAACCAATTATTGCATCAAGGAAAATGGCAAAAATCGGCAAAAGGAGCGCATGAAATACGTGGGAAAAAACTAGGAATTGTGGGCTACGGCAACATTGGGGCGCAGCTTTCTGTCTTAGCCGAAAATTTGGGCATGGAGGTTTATTATTATGATGTGGTGGAAAAATTAGCGTTGGGAAATGCTAAAAAATGTAATTCTCTGCACGAATTATTGAAAAAGGTTGACATCGTGAGCCTGCACGTTGATGGCAGGAAAGAAAATACGCATTGCTTTGGTGAAAAAGAATTTCAAAAAATGAAAAAAGGGGCGATTTTCTTGAATTTGTGTCGTGGCATGGTCGTGGACATTGAAGCATTGGTAAAAAACCTCAAAAATGGAAAATTAGGGGGCGCGGCAGTTGATGTTTTTCCTTACGAACCCCATCATAACAACGAAGAATTTGTGTCCGAGCTTCGCAATTTGGAGAACGTTATTCTCACGCCGCACATTGGCGGAAGCACCGAAGAGGCGCAAGAAAACATCGCCAATTATGTCCCGAAGCGCATCATTGACTACGTCAATACAGGCAATACTTTTGGGGCTGTAAACTTCCCAATTTTGCAATTATCCGTGCAAAAAAATGTGCATCGCCTCATTCACATACATCAAAACGTGCCAGGTATTTTGGCAAAAATTAACCAAATATTTGCAGAACATAATGTAAATATTGAAGGGCAATACCTAAAAACAAGCGAAAATATCGGCTATGTGATTACCGACATCAACAAAGCCTACAGCGATGCCGTACTTGGTGATTTGAAAAAAATCGAACATACGATTAAGTTTAGGGTCTTGTATTAAGGGCTTCTTTAGCATTTTGATAAAACACAATTAACATGGAAGATGAAGTATTATATCTCTCATTATCAGATATTTATGAAGGGTTGCTTACAGCGCAATTTTAAGTACTTTACTAAAAATATTAAGGTTTTTTAATCATCATAAGCAATTGATAATCAATTATTTTAATCATTATCAATTCTCCATTATTAATTATCAATTACTTAACAAATGAACTTTTTGGGTACTTGGTTGTGTGTAGTAAAGCATTTTTTATAAAAGAAGATTTGGTATAGGAATATTGTAATTCTTCAAAAGAGTTACAATATTCCTATACCAATCCCAATATTTACGCCTCTTACTTTTTCATGTCTTTCACAATCATTTCTGCCAAATCCAAGACCGCAACTTCTTGCTCTTTTTCAAAATGTTTCACGCCATCGCCTATCATGGTCATACAAAAAGGACAACCTACGGCAATGACTTTGGCATTTGTTTGAAGTGCTTCTTCCGTTCTTTCGATGTTTACTTCTTTGTTCCCTTTTTCAGCATCTTTGAACATTTGTGCACCGCCCGCGCCACAGCACAAACCGTTACTTTTGCAGCGTTTCATCTCCACCAAATCGGCATCTAAAGCCTCTAACACCACACGAGGAGCTTCATACACTTCATTTGCGCGACCCAAATAACAAGAATCATGGAAGGTGATTTTTTTCCCCTTAAACTCGCCCCCTTCTTTCATACGAATTTTCCCCTCATTAATCAACTGTTGAAGGAATTGCGAATGATGTACTACCTCATATTTTCCACCTAAATCGGGATACTCATTTTTTAAGGTATTAAAGCAATGAGGGCAAGCCGTAATAATTTTTTTGACCTGATACATATCAAAAGTCGCAATATTTTGCTGGGCTTGCATTTGAAACAAAAACTCATTGCCTGCACGTTTTGCAGGGTCGCCTGTGCAAGTTTCCTCTGGACCCAACACGGCATAATCTATTCCTAATATGGTAAGAATTTGCACAAAAGCCTTTGTAACACGCTGATAACGAGCATCAAACGCACCTGCACAACCCACCCAGAACAAATATTCAGGAGTTTTGCCTTGCGCAGCCAAATCCGCCATCAAAGGCACTGTAATTTTTTGTGTTTCCATTTTATTCACGCTATACATTTACATTGCACAAATGTAATAAACCTTTCCTTTTCAACAAAATTATGTTTCCTCACACTATTTTTTCCTTCCAATCATTCAACCCTCTTTTTCTAATGCTAAAACTCACACCAATTAAGTGAATGATTTTGCCTGATTGGGCGTATTTTCCTGCATAATGATTGTCTATCATTTGTTGAATGGCTACATCGGGTTTGTTATTTTTCTTAAATTCAAAAAGATAAATATGATTTTCTGTTTGAACTACCGCATCAATTCGCCCGTTTTTTATGCTTACCTCAGCATCCATTTTTACGCCTAATAAGTTAAATACCAAATAAATAACGGCATGAAAAAAATTCTCTCCCACAGAAGAATAATTGCCGCTTGCATTCTTTTTGGAAAAAAGTTGCGCGGGAACAGCTTCAAATAAGGTTTGAATAATTTCAATTGCTTTCGTAACATTATTGGCAAGAAAAGCCTCTTTAATTCTAAAAATATTTGCTCCTGCAATGCCACCTTCCTTGTCCAAATAAGAGCCTAAAAGCATTTGATTAAAAGACGCTCTCACCTCTCGGTTGGGGAAACTTGCCAAGTAAAAGTCTTCATCTAATCGTTTTTTTAGGCTCAAATAACCCGTTTGCAAAAACAAGCTATACATATCTAATCGCCGTAAATCGTGGGTATGAAAAGTGGAATCGCCCACCTCAACTTCTTCTAACTCAAAATGTTCACTAGCACGTAACATCTTTATCAAAAAAGTAGGTGTTCCTGACTCAAACCAGTAATTTGAAAACTGTGAACTCGCTAATAAACGCAATGTCGAAAAGGGATTATAAACAAAGTTTGCTCCGTCCCAAGAAAATCCATCATACCAAGCCTTAATTTTTGCTAGACATTCTTCCTTTGTTAGCCCATTTTCTTGTGCTAATTTTTCAATACCTTTTGGGAAATAATGTTCTAATTCGGCTTGTGTGTAACCGCATAAATTCACAAAGCGTTTATCTAAGGTAATGTCTGTCAAATGATTAAGCTCAGAAAAAATAGAAACTTTTGTAAACTTGGAAATTCCTGTAATGAATAAAAAGCGGATGGAAGTATCCAAATCCTTCAAACTTCCATAAAAGTGCTTCATAATGTCGCGGTTTTTTATCGCGAGTTCTACTCCATCAAACTCCAATCCTTGTGTAATAGGTTTGTCATACTCATCAATCAAAATGGCAACTTTTTGCTTATATTTTGATGTTAAGGCAAGAATAAGCTCTTTAAAGCGCTGGCTTAAGTTTTCGTTTTTTAGTTCGATATCGTCCTCTAATGCTCTTTCCGACAAAGCATTTGTTAGGGCAGAAACCAAATTATCGCTATCTGCGCCAATTTTTGTCATCGAAAGATGAATGACAGGGTAAACCTGCCAATCTATTTTATCATAGATATACAAGCCTTTGAAATTTTCCTTTTTTCCTTCAAAAATAGATTTTAAAGTACTGATAAGCAATGACTTACCAAACCTTCGTGGGCGAGAGAGGAAATAAACAAATTCACTTCCTTCCATAAGTTGATAAATCAATTCTGTTTTATCCACATATATCCGCTTTTCTTCTATCAAGCGGTCAAAAGTTTGTGTGCCTAATGAATATTTTTCTGTTTGCATTTGTAGAGATTTTTTACAAAAATAGAAAATTTTGGCATAAATTCACGCTACTTTTTCTCTAAAAAAGTTTTCACTCTCAAATCCACATTGTTTCGAATATTGAGCCAAAATAAATTATAATCGCCGATGTGATAACTTTTGGTGCGGCTTGGTTTTAGGGGATTTTCGACCCAAAGTACTCCTTTATAACGTTGTGTACGCAGTTTTTTCCCAGGTTTAAATTCAAATTTTTGCCACAAAACGCCCAAATGTTCTTCCTTTTTTGTAGGCTGATTGTCCATTTTCCAACTAATCGGGTTCACATTAACTGCCCCCTCATAAAAAGCTTTGTCTTCGGGATAAGTGCCTTCTCGAAAAGATGCCCAATGCATTACACAACCTGTTTGGTTGGGTGCATCACAAACTTTTACATATTTTAAGGTGTCGGGGCGAAAAGCAAAACCAATCAAATAAGCTGCAACTAACTGATTTTGAAGCTCTTTCCCATCAACCATTTCTCGTAATAATTTTAAGCCATGCACTGTGCCTTGACTATGCGCCGCCAAAATGAAAGGTCGCCCATTATTATAATGCTTCAAATAATATTCAAAAGCCGCCTTCACATCTTGATAAGCAATTGCCGCCGCCTTCCATTTCGAAGCCGTGTCTTTTGTATAAAAACCATCAAGCGTCATTTGGCGATAACGTGGTGCATATACTTTGCAACTACCATTAAAAACGGTTGCCTGATTCATCACAGGACGCGTATCCGTCTGAAAATTCAAGAGCGAATCCGAAATGTTCCCATTCCAATCGGTATGACTAAAAAGGGTCGTTGGGTGAATGTAAAACACATCAGCTTGCGCCTCCTTTTGCCCATCTTTGAGCGAAGCAATGGGCAATTTATCTGCATAATCTGCCTTATCAGGCAGGGCAGACCAAGCCGAAGCCTGCGAATAATCGGGAGCTGGCGGAATTTTGGCATTTTCAAAAGGTACGGCAATGCGTTGTGTTGGCGTGCAAGCAGCGAAAATGAAGAGAAAAGAAAGGAGGTAGTAATTTTTTGGCATGATACTTATTTTATAACCCATTATTGGCGTGTAATTTACTATAAGTTTGAAAATAAAGCAATGATAATCAATAAATTACCTATTAATATAATTCAGAAGAATCTACACAACTATCGCTTTAAGGTATTAGTTGTGTAGATTCTTCTGAATAGGAAATAAGGAGAAATTAGCAATATACTCAATTAGCAATATTCGCTTATTTTCTATGATTTCATAAAGTACTAAAATACAGAACCTGTATTTATTGTTTTACAAACTTACTAGAAAAGCTTTTTCCATGTTGTTCGTGAAGTTTTACCCAATAAATCCCCTTAGGCAAAGTCGCTACATCCCATTGTCCTTGGCTGTCCCAAATCGTCTTTTCTTCCTTCACCTTGCGCCCTAGCATATCGTACATTTCCATAGTAAGCGGATATTTCATTTCTGATTCATCGGCAAGGAAATGTAGGGTATTTTGGGTAGGATTCGGATAAATACGCACATTTAAAGGGGCAAGATAAGCCTCTACGCCTGTTCCTACGCCAATATATTGGCACAAAGTGTCATTTGCAACAGGTTGATTATCAACACCTGTAAACCAAACACAAAGTTGATAGGTAGAAATCGGGCTGCCTGTTACCCAAGTGCTATCATGGGTAAAATTCAAGGTATCATTCGGCGCAACTTTCAAATCTTTTTTAACGAGCATACTTTTAGCAGGCTGAATCACTTGCCCATTTAAGCCCATAATTTTATAATGAACGATCAAGCTAGAATCCAAACGCAAGGTATCAGAGCCATGATTAATGACAGAAGCCTTAATTTTCACAGTCGTTGAAGTATCGACTTGATTGCCATTGCGGATAGAAAACATTGCCAAATCTTTGGTCAAAACTTCGGCAAAACGCACATCATCAAGCACTAAAATAAATTTATCTCTTGAAGTTTGGCGAAAAGCAACATATACGTCCTTATTTTTATATTTTGAAAGATTTACAGAACGATAATTTTCAAAATATCCTTCCGAAGCAATGCTTGCAACAAGGTCTGTACTATCCATAAAAGCTGCGGTATCTGCAGTAGTTTCAGAAACGCGCACTTCATATTTTTCAGGATAAAAAGCATCTTGTGAATACGCATACCAAGAAAGGCAAGTGTTATTTCCTATACTTATCTTCTTGGTAATCAACCAGTCATCGCTTGAATCGGCAGAGGCATACCAAGAGGGCGTAGCCATTGCTACATTAGTAGAATCTTTAAAATCCAAAATGCGATGCCAGCCCGGTAAAATCCAAGGTTGCCCATTAAGCATTGAAATGTTCGCATTCACAGTATTGCTATCCAAGTCTAACACTGTCCAATCTTGCGGCACTTGCCCAAGTTGCAAGTTATCAAAACCTTCCTCATAAATCGTTTGTCCAGCACAAGGGAAGGTACGTAAAGGCGAACCTTGCGGCTGCACATTTGAGCGGCTTTGCGCAAAAACCGCAAGGGATACAAAAAATCCCAGTAAAAATAAGCTATATTTCATATTATCAGTTATCAGTAAACAGTTATAAGTAAGCAATAATGGACATTATTGCATGAGCGTGAACGCTTGTTAAATAGTGCTTTTTCAAGCATTTACGCTCGCAGATTCAAAGTTGAAAACGAATTTTTCCTTTTTCGCTTTCCCTTTTCCCCTTAAAATTACCCCTTAAACGAAAAAAGCCCAAATTACGCTGCGGCAATTTGAGCTTTTCTTTCCATAATGGAGCAATTTCTTCAACGATTATACATAGATACCGTCTTTTTCCAAATCTTTCAATACCGCGCTAATGCCATTTTTGCTGATGGTACGAATAGCCGAAGTAGATAGACGTAAAGTGACCCAACGGTCTTCTTCAGGAACGTAAAATTTCTTAACTTGCAAATTCGGGTAGAATTTACGTTTGGTTCTATTGTTAGCGTGTGAAACGTTATTCCCTGAAATCGTTTTCTTGCCTGTAATAATACAAACTCGTGCCATGATTCTTTTCCTTTTTTAAAATGAGCTGCAAAATTCTTAAAAAAAAATTAGAAATACAAACGATTCCGAGAAATAATTGGGATAATTCGCTTTTTTTCAAGAAAGAAGGGATTTCTGCTAAAATAGCCTTCTTTTCTAGCCGCTTCAACCTCAAAATTTGGCTAAAAAAAATTAATTCTTTACCTTTGCTTTGTGATAAGGGGGTGAAATAAAAGGAATTACCTTCTTTTGATAGACGAAAAC
>JBJXHA010000415.1:0-4014 GCA_046160275.1 Bacteroidia bacterium
AGTTCATATTGATTACATACCTCGCAGTTTTTGGTATGAAATGCGAGTTTATATTTGTCCCAAAAAGAGAGTAAACCTGCCTCTTTTTTTTCTACAAGGGCTGTCGCTTGATAACAAGAAAGTGAGAAAAAGCGTGTAAAAATGTTCATACTTTAAACCAATTAAATTCAATACATTTACGAAGATGCAGTTTTGCGCGGTGCATTACCTGCCAAAAATTAGTCGTGCTAATCGCTAATTCCTGACAAATAGCTTCACTTTCTTTTGCTTCTAAATATTTCGCAACCACACAATAATAAGCAGACTTTGGTAAATTTTGTAAACACTTTTCCAGAACTGCTTGAAATTCAACATTATCTAATAAATGAACATCTTCTTCTTGCCCCCAAGTATGTGGAGCGGTTTCGGCAGTCCAAGCTCCCTTTTCATCGAAAAAAGCATCAAATGAATGTGTTTGCGAGAAATGATGTGTTTCTTTTTTACGATAATAATCCACAATTTTATGATTCAAAATAGAAAATAGCCAAGTTTTTGGGGAACTTTTCTTTTGAAAATTTGAGAAATTTTGAAAGGCTGCCAAAAAGGTTTCTTGCACTAAATCTTCCGCTAACATTGCTTCTGAGGTTTTATAATATGCCCAACTATATAACTCGTTTGTATAATGTTCTACCCATTTTGCAAGGGTGGTTTGTATTTCCTTTTCGTTTGAATCCATATAATTATCTTGAAAGGCATTAAGTTAGGGTAAACGCAGTTTCGTATAAAATGTTTACCTAGATGAAAAATGCAGCTCAAAGATAGCAGATTTTCATTTCGAATACAAAAAACACACCCAATTTTCAGGATTCCCCCAAAATTAGGTGTGTTAACTATTTACAATTATGTACGATTTCTACTCTACATTGTACCAATCGGCGGGGTTGATGTCGTTCATTTTCATATTAGGGCTAACCACCACGATAATTTTTTTATGAGAAGGGCAGTCTATTGACAAACCGCAGGTAACAAATTCCGTAAAATAGGCACGATAATCGGGCGCAGCTTCGGTTTCGGCAAACACAAAATACTGACCTTCTGGCACTTTCAACTCATAATTAGGCTGGTTTTGGTAGTTGATTGCAATTTCTTCGCCCGTTTCTATATTATGTGCCACAATGCGCATATCTTCAGGAATCCCATCACTAGGAAAAGAAAAAGAGCCTTGTAAATAGCCAAATTCCGCCTTTTTAGGCGTTTTTTCTATTTCTTTGCTAGGTTGATGATAGGTTGCAAAATGCACGTCTTTTTGCGTTACTTCTTCTGTCGAAGTGCCGCAAGCCGTAAAAAATATTCCTATGAAAAAAGCAAGATTGAAAAGAGGATAAATTTGAAAGTGCTTCATAATCAGTAATAAAAAAAGGTTATGAGAAGTTTTGCTCCTTCTGTTTTATACGGAAAAAGCACAAAAAAGTTACTCCTTTCTGAAGAATTTTTATGCAAAAAAATATCAATTTGAAAATAAATTTTAAGTATCGTATCTTTGTGGGGAATTTCCAATCACTAAGAAAAATGCATATTCCTACTTACATAGACTTGTTTGGCTTTTTCATCTTTGCCATTTCGGGAGCCTTGGCGGCTGAAGATAAAATAAAAAAAGATGTTAGTTATGATATTTTTAGCGTGGCATTTATTAGTTTTGTTACTTCTATCGGGGGCGGCACGATTCGAGATTTGATTTTAGGCGTGGGTCCCGTAACTTGGGCAACAGATGGAAACTATTTGCTTTGCATTTTTTCGGGAATTACGATTGCGGTGCTTTTTAAAAATGAACTCATTCGCCTACGCCGAACTTTTTTCTTGTTTGATACGATAGGAATTGGGCTTTATACGATTTTGGGCGTACAAAAAGCGCAAGCAGCAGGCGTTTCTTTGCCCGCTTCTATGGTGATTGGAATGTTTTCGGCGGTGATGGGAGGTGTTTTGCGTGATGTATTGATTAATGAAATTCCCCTTATTTTTAGAAAGGAAATTTACGCAACTGCTTGTTTAACAGGGGCTTTCTTGTATGCTATTTTGCATAAATATGGTATGAACGAACTGTACGCTTCGTGGGTAGGCATGTTATCCATTATCATCATTCGCATTATTGCCGTAAAATACAAACTTCGTATTCCTACTTTGCCTTGGTTGAGGAGGAAATTAGATGAATAGAGGCATTTTTCAATTTTCACGCTCTTTCCAAGTTTCATAATTCATCTCAAATTTAATTTCCTCTTTTCCATACAAATCCACTTCTTGCCAGCCCAATTTCCGATAAAAACCTTCTGCGCGTGTGCCAAATGAGGTACTGAGCCAAACTGTTTCTTGTGTTTGGGCAAAATACCAAGCCAACATCATGTCATGTAATTGCTTTCCGATTCCCTGTTTTTCATATTCAGGAAGCAAGAATAACGCCCATATATTATGTTCTAATAGGTCGGCAATAGCAAACCCTATGATTTTATCTTCTACCTCATACACCCAACCTCTGCCGCGCAAGGTTAAATAGGTTTCACAATCTTGGTCTGTAACTAAAGCAGGATTAGACAAGGTATTTTCCTTTACCGAATTTCTAACTACTTGAATCTGAGGAATATCCTGAACATTTGCTACTCGAATCATAAAGAAATAAAAAAATTACACATACAACTTAGCCAATAAACGTTTCATACAATCATAATAGCGATAACTTTTATTGTCCAAAACATGAAAACGTAAGTCCATCACCTCAATTTCAATGCCTAATATCCCGCGACTTCTGCAATCATCTAGCAAAGCTTTGAGCAGATAAGGCAAAGTTAGCATGACATTAACTTTGTCCTCCTTAGACGAGTCTTCAGGCTGCGAATAATGAAAAGAAAGAAAAGGCGATGGATGGGTCGTGATTTTTGCTTGAATAAAAGTATAAAAACTTCCCCCTGAAGCCGTTTGATTCACAAAACGTTCTGTCAATATTTGCTCATTTTCGCTTAAAAAAGTAGCAGTTTGGGTTTCTATTCCCACTTTCTCTGCTGATACTATAAAATGTAAATCCTTATTATCCAATAAAATACGAATATTTGGAACAATTTCCTGCAAAACCTGCGTGAAACTAAGGGCTTGATAACCACTTGTTTCTGTGTAATGCGTTTCAAGCAAGGAAGCGAGTACCTTTATTTTTACCTCATTCATTTTTTAAAAAAGCCTTAGAATCTTTGAAAATAACTAAAAACAAAATATATTGGCACAATTTCCAAGTTGAAATTACCATTCATAACGCATTTTTCTTACCTTTGCCTTTCAAAAACATCAAAAAAATGAAACATTTTCTCGCTTTCTTGTTGCTTTTTGGGCTGATAAGCCTAAGTTTTGCACAACATTTTGCTGGAACAATTCATGCAAAACTACAAAATAATGGGGGAACTTCGGAGCTTCGCTATCATTTGGCGGCGGAAAAAGTAGCCCTAGAAATGCGTTTTCAAGCGGTTCAAGGCGATTATAGCCTTTCTTTTGCTTATCCCTACCAAGATGAGGCGCATCTTTTGGCAAAAACAGACAAGTCAGGCGAAAAATCTGCGATGATATTGCCTTTGACGAGCTTGGGTGCAAAACTAAGAACGCCTAGCGATTATCGCTTGGTTGCGCAAAATGAAAAGAAAATAATTGCAGGTTTTGAATGTGAAAAATATCAACTGTTAACGAATGATTTTCTCATTGAGGCTTGGATTTGCCCCAAAATCACGCCCAACCTCGAAAAAATGGCAATTTTATTCAAAGATGAACACATTATTCAAGCAATGAACGCAGTCAAAGTGCAAGGTTTCCCCCTTGAATCTGTGGTAAAAACAACAAACGGTGCTTTTGTTCAAAGTCAAACTGTTTCCTTAGTCGTTGAAAATCAAGAGAATAATCCCGTTTTTGAGCTAGGCGAATATAAATTAATAGAAAATAGGTAAAATTATTTAACGTTTTTAGCGTTCGGAACTCTTCAAGAGTTCCGAACGCTAAAAATCCCAC
>JBJXHA010000416.1:0-4276 GCA_046160275.1 Bacteroidia bacterium
TGTTCATATCACCATGCGTGCAGTAAAATTTGCCGTTATAATTTCCGCTATATCCAAACCAAAAAGAAAAACCATTGGTATTATCTTTGTCGTTTGCTGCAGTTCCCACTTGTAAGCCATAGTAATAGTTGGTCGGATTATGCGTAAGGGCAAAAGTTGAACCATCAAAAATGCCGAAACCTGTTAATTTACTTTGTTTGGTACTATCCATGATGTAATAATCCCAAGTTTGGTAATTATCTCCGACAGCACTTGCATTTCCTTTCCAACCGCGTCCTAAAGCTGACCAATTGCCCCAGTTTTTCTTATCTTTAAACCAAACATCTATGTACCAACCATTTGCGCTATTGTCCATGCTGAAAACTTGTCCTGTCAAATGTGCTGTTCCATCGTTCATTTTTACTAATTGTCCGTAATTGTTGTTAAAACGGAAAGGTGTGTTCATGCCATCTTGTGGGAAATCAAACAAATAAACGATGCGATTTTCGCCTGAATAATTCAAGGCTTGACACACAAAATCGCTGCTATTGCAAGAAGTATTTGCGGTAGGCGTAAGATTTACGGCTACATTATTAACATTTATCGTAGAACTTAAAGTAGTAGCACAAGCATTTGAATTTGTAACGGTAACACTATATGTTGTCGTAGTTGAGGGTGAAACCGAAATAGCAGAAGTTGTTGCGCCATTGCTCCAAAGATAACTTAGGGTGGTATTGCCCATATCCTCTTTTAAAGAAATATCATCAACCACAAAGTCATTGTAATTTGCTGAAGTTGTCCAATCAATCAAGGCAAGCGTAAGGCTGGTATGATTTCCAGAATTAAAGGTGATACTTGCCGTTTGTGAAGCACAAGCCGAACCCGTAACACCCACATTATTCCCTACTTGACAACCATCTACCAATAAAGCAAGACAAGGAGTTGGGCTTCCGTTGATAATATTAGCCGTTCTAAACGTAAAACGATAAGCGGTATTAGGTCTAACGGTTACGGTTTGATACCAAAATCTTTTGTTGTTATAAGAAGCACCATCAACATACAAAGCCGAGCCCCAAGCACAATTTGTTGCCCATGACCATCCAGGAGAAGGCAATGCTAAGGTGTAATTTCCTGCTGAACCTGTATTAGGATTGTAACAATAATCTGAGCCAAAGCAAGTATTTCCGCTGCTAAAAGTACCATTGCAAATCAACTCATTTACGCTGCTTGCATTTGCACTTAGCGTTACATTTTGACCTGCGCAAATGTTTGAGCTTGTAGAATTGATGGTAACTGTTGGGCTTGGATTTACGGTAACATAACTCGTAGCAGAAGTACAACCCCCGTTTGAATTGGTTGCGTAAACTGTATAAGTAGTTGATGTTGTTGGATTTACAGAAATAGATTGTCCTGTTTGCCCTGTACTCCAAGAATAAGTTAATCCTGAATTATTGAAATGTTCTTTGAGTGAAACATTGTCAATGGCAAAATCATTGTAACTGCCAGAAGTCGTTAAATTTACAATGGCAATTTGAACACTTGTATTTGAACCACTGTTAAAGATAGCACTGATGCTTCGAGAAACACAAGCTGAGCTAGAAAGCGAAACCGCACTGGCAATTTGACAGCCATTTACGCGAATAGAAAGGCAAGGCACATAACCGTCGTTTATAATAGAAGCAGCCTTATAAGAAAAACGATAATTGGTATTAGGTTTTACTGTAATCGTTTGATACCAAACGCGCCGATTTGCATAACAAGAGCCATCTGCATATAAAGCCGCACCCCAACCACAATTCGCTGCCCAAGACCAATCCGAAGAAGGTAGGGCTAATGTGTAATTACCAGGTGCAGATGTACTTGGATTGTAACAATAATCTGAGCCGTAACCTGATGTGCCGCTGGAAAAAGTTCCATTTACGACCAATTCTGGAGTAGAAGAGGAGGGGCTTGCGGTTAAAGTAGCACTTGAGCCCGCACAAATAGAAGGTTGATTCACCTTAATATTAGGGCGACTTTGCGCAAATGTAGGTTGAAGGCTACTCAAAATGAGTGAAAAACAAAAGGTGAGAAGGACAGTAATACGATAGCTCATAATAAGTTGAATAATGAAATAAAAGGATAGAAGAAAACAGATAAATTAAAAGGAAGCACTTGTTTTCAAAAACTTACACGATAAATTTTAATACCTAAATCGTATATTTATTTGAAATAATAATACAAAGTTATGAATCTTACATTTAACTTCCAAATTTATTATGAATAAAACTGTAAAAAATGTATAGTTATTTAAAATAATAGTTCATAATCAATTGTTTGTGTTTTCATTGAATTTAAAAAAAATTACTTTTGGTGCAAAAACTTACTTGGAACTTGCTATCAACAAAAAATAGGGGAGGGGTGATTTGCTCGCTTTTGGGGTGAAAACTTACAGTTCGGAAAAATTTCTTTCAGATTTTGTATATCGCTAAAAAATCACTAATTTTGTCGCCCATTCAACAAATGAAAGCATGAAAACAAGTACATGGATAGGGCTATTATGCATGATAATTTGCGGAAAGGTATTTGCGCAACAACCCACAAAAAGCATAGAAAAATTGCCAAAGCTTCAGTGGTTGAAGGAAGAAATACGGAAAGATAGCTCTAGTATGGGCGTTTTTGAAACGGCAGTCTATGATTTTGGGGAAGTGAGATTGGGCGATTCTGTGTGGCATAACTTCCAGTTCAAAAATGTGGGCAAAGCACCTTTACAAATTTCTGATGTGATTGCAAGTTGCGAATGTACGGTAACAAATTTCATTCAAAACCCTGTCGCTCCCAAGAAAAAAGGCTATGTAACAGGCGGCTTCAAAGTCAAACAAGAAGGGAAACTCATTCACACCCTCACAATTTTTGACAATACAACCGCAGGCACACGCTACGTAGAACTTCGATTTCGAGGCGTGAAAAAATAGGGGAGAGAGAATTGAAAATGGATAATTGATAATGGAGAATGTGGAATTGTTTTTATTTGGTTGATTATCAAATTTTTGTGATTGAGAAGTGCGATAAAAACAACTCCTATTTATATTTAATACATAGAAAAGCGTAAAACACAGGAACTTTTCCTTTTTCGTTTTTACCTTTTCCCTTCCTACTGGCGGCTTAGTTCAACGGATAGAATAAGCGTTTCCTAAACGTTTGATCCGGGTTCGATTCCCGGAGCTGCTACTAATTTTTTACTTCCTAAGGCCCTAGAGAGGTTATATAGGACAATGTTTAAAGTATGCCAAAATTATATTCATATTGTATTCCAGTAGATGATGGTGCGGCTCCTAATCCCTTCGGAGAATGTTGTACATTAGTGATTTGCAAACCCGTTATCAGAAGAATCGCACAAGTTGGTGATTGGATAGTAGGCACAGGGTCTATGAAATTTGGTTTTCAAAATAAGGTTGTTTATGCCATGGAAGTTACACAAAAAATGACAATGGAAGAATATGACAGCTACTGTCAACTCCATTTACCATGGAAAATACCCAATTTTCAAAGTGAAAATATTGAAGAAAGATTAGGGGATTGTATTTATGATTATTCAGTTAACCCTCCATTAATTAGAGAGAGTAGGCATGATGAAGGCAATAGAAAAACTGATTTAGGCGGAATGTACGCGCTGTTATCAAACCATTATTACTATTTTGGGAAAAATCCGATTGACCTTCCCGAAAGACTATTGAAAATAGTCAAACAAGGGCAAGGACATAAATCCTCCTCTAATGATGCGTATTTTGAAGAATTTGTAACTTGGATAACAGCCTTCAAAAAACCTATGAATAACATAAATACCTCACTGTACGAAGAATTATTGAATGATAAAAATAAATGTGGAGCTAAAAGAAGATGTGTAGCCGAAGAAGATGAACAAATTGGAGACGAATGTTAATGTGAGTAAGGTTGCGTTTGTTTTAGAAATAACACAATCCCTACCCTAAACGCTGCTCCAATTCCCCCATCACTTTCGCTGCTTGTTCATAGATATTTTGCATTTGATTGCTTTGTGCTGCGGGGGCAAAAATTGCCATTTCGCAACGATTAATCAGTTGAAGAAGGGAAGTAATTGTATCATCGCTTACTTGCTCGTTTTGCAAGACGTTCTGAATATTTTCTTGTGAAAACTCGCTGGTTTTCATCCCGAGTTTATCTCCCAAATAGCCCCAAATTGCTTGGACAATTTCTTGGTGAAAAGCGCGGCTGTCTTGTTTTTCGAGGTGCGATTTTGCCAAAGAAAGTTTCTTTTGAACCATCAAATTCGCATTTT
>JBJXHA010000417.1:0-5509 GCA_046160275.1 Bacteroidia bacterium
ACGGGCTGCTTTAGCTGCCCGATAACTTGCAAAAACTTCGTTTTTGCGCTTTTGCGGCAGCTAAAGCAGCCGCTACAGGTTTTAGTTAGCATTACATTTGAAGGACTACCGAAATTAGTACTTTATGGAAAAAAGTCACACTTTTTTGAAAAAAATCAATAATTTTTCAATAAAATTGTGCCAAATTCAGTTAATTAAAATGAAATAAAGGCTTGTTCCTCTTTATGAAGACAAATTAGGCTTATTTTTTGAATAAACACCAAAAAAAACAAATAACTAATTAGGTGAAAATCAATCTTGTAAATGATTCTCTTTCACTTAATAATAAAAAAACAAGAAAAATTAAATTTATTGAATGATTCATGCAGCAAAAACAGTATCCCTAACGTCTAATAATGGATATGTTCCCAAATAGTTACAGTTGCATGACACTTTTTGTAAATATTTTTTCAGACACATCACAATATCAACAAATTTTAATATTTTTACCGCGATTTTTTAATTACGAGTATATGAAAAAAACGCTTGCTTACGCTTTTATGGTGCTGGGAATACTCACCCTATTCCATACTCGAGGTATAGCTCAGGACCCTCAGTATTCACAGTTCTACGCAAATCAGGTAATGCTCAATCCTGCCTTTACAGGTACGGCAAAGGGCTACCGCTTGGCACTCAACTACCGTGGTCAATGGGTAAATGTTCCCGGCTACTACAAGCAGATGGCAGCTTCGGTGGATATGCCGCTTTTTATCGGAAGGACTACGCAGGGTATTGGGCTTACATTTACATCTGACGTAGCGGGGGAAGGAAACCTCGCACGGCGCAACATTCTGTTGAGCTACTCCTTTATGGTGCCGCTCGCAGATGACCACACACTGATGCTAGGTTTGTCTGGCGGGATTCAACAAGCGAGTATTGATTTCTTCAAACTCCGCTTCCCCGACCAAATTAACCCACGTACAGGTTTTGTGAACCAAACGATGGAGCCAGGTACCTCTATGGTATCTCCTATCCGTCCTGATATCAACGCGGGAGTGGCGTACTTTAACAATTACGCTTTCGTAGGTTTTTCGGCAGAGCATTTGACTGAGCCAAAACAGCGTTTTTATACTGATGGAAATGTGCCATTGCCAAAGACAATTGACGCACGCCTCCCACGCAAATATACCTTAACAGGTGGTATGCGTATTCCTTTGGGTGATTTCCGCGACCCAGACAAGTTGTCTATTACACCTGCGTTCTTGGTGAAAATGCAACGTCAGTTCTTCCAATTTGATGCAGGTGCCTATTTAAACATTGAACCAATGGTATTTGGTGTTTGGTATCGTCATCAAGATGCGGTAATTGGCTTGCTCGGCTTCCGCAAAGGCTTCGGAGATGGTGGCACAATTAGTTTCGGTTATTCTTATGATTACACCATTTCTTCACTTACGCAAGGTGTTTCGGGTGGTTCTCATGAGTTGTCTTTGCTGTTAGAATTCGAAAAAGACCGTCCTCGCCGTTTCAAACACCGCGACCTACCATGTCCTAAATTCTAACTTATTTGCTACTGTTGAAAAGTTTTTACCATATTTTTTTACTGAAATAGGAATATTTTAAAAAAAAATGTTGATTTTTGCGACTTTAATAATATTACAGGCTGTACTTTCGTTATAATCACAAAGTAACACAAATTGCTCACCGATGAAAAAGAGAGGATTCTATTATTTACTCGCTGCCTGCTGTCTTGTAGGAACAATGACAAGCTGCAGTAACAAAAATGCCAAGATGAATCAAGTTGGCTCTATGAATAAAAAGACGGGGGTGAAGTATAAAGATGTGGACGGAATTGAGGAAAAATATAAACTCAAATTCAAGGAAAAAGATGTTGCGCCCGGTCTTGTGTTCATCCCAGGTGGTACGATGATGATGGGAGCTAGTGAAAAGGATATTCAATATGCTCAAGACAATCGTACGCGTCAAATTACCGTTCAATCTTTCTACATTGACGAAACCGAAGTAGCAAACGTTGACTGGAAATTGTTCCTATACGATATCGAAGGAAGTGAAGGTGCAGAGAAAATCAAGGAATTGCACCCCGACACTTTGGTATGGCGTAGAGACTTAGGCTTCAATGAGCCGCTAGTTGAAAACTATTGGCAACATCCCGCTTTCAATATGTATCCTGTAGTTGGGGTAACTTGGCATCAGGCTAATGAATATTGTAAGTGGAGAACGAAAAAAGTGAACGAGCAAAAAGCGGAAAAAGATGAAGAGGCTATCTTGTATCCGTCTTACCGCCTACCCACAGAAGCTGAATGGGAATATGCTGCACGCGGCTTGCAAGAGAGCGAAGTGTATTCTTGGGAAGGAAAATCTCTTCGTAACAACAAAGGGAAATTCATTGCCAACTTCAAACGTGGTCGCGGGGATTATGCAGGTTGGGCTGGCGACAATGGTATGCATTGGACAGATAACTATTCTGTAACTGCACCTGTTACTGAGTTTCCACCTAATGATTTCGGCTTGTACAATATGTCAGGTAACGTAGCTGAGTGGACACAAGATACTTATCGTGTGTTGGGCTTGGAAGATGTGGAGGATTTGAATCCTTACAGAAGAAGAGGTAAAACAGAATATCGTCCTGACCAATGGTTAGATGACTTTAACTATACCGCTAAAAACTCATTGCTTTTCCATCCTGATGCGAAAGTTTCTGGTGGCGAGGTATATGACAACGTAAAAGTATATCGTGGTGGTTCTTGGGCAGATGTGGCATATTTCCTTTCTCCTGGTGCACGCCGCTATTACAATGCAGATTCTTCTTCAGCGATGATTGGTTTCCGTTGTGCGATGATTAAAGTTGGTAGCCCAATGGAATAATTTTCTCGAAAAGAATTTTTCATATAAAAAAAGAGTTTACTTTTGGTAAGCTCTTTTTTTTTTGTTTACTTGCAATTTTATTGATAATCACTTATGCCAAAATTTCCCATTCATAACCTCAAACAATGGATAGACGAAAATCGTCATCTACTCAAACCGCCCGTAGGAAACAAGGTGGTTTATACCGAAACTGATGACTTTATTGTCATGGTAGTAGGAGGTCCTAATGTCAGAACGGACTATCACTACAATGAAACCGAAGAGTTTTTCTACATGGTAGAAGGAAATATGGTCTTGCGGATTCAAGAAGACGGAAAAGCGGTGGATATTCCTATCAATGAAGGGGAGATTTTTCTACTGCCTGCCAAAGTTCCACATTCGCCCCAACGCGAAGCGAACAGTATCGGCATCGTAATTGAGCGTATTCGCAGCAGCAAAGATACCGATGGCTTACAATGGTTCTGCGAAAAATGCAACCACTTATTATATGAGGAGTTTTTCAAAATGGAAAACATCATGACGCAAATGCAGGGTGTTTTTGAGAAATTTTATCGCTCTCCCATCGACAGAACTTGCAAGAATTGTGGGCATGAGCTCACGCCTCCTGAAAAATATCGTTCGTAAAAAAAAGCCTCATTTTAGCGAAAATGGGGCTTTTTTTACGAAATAAAACTATCAACTTATCCGTTATAAAATCATGAAACAAAGCATTTGTATTTTTTTTAGCCTATTTTTCGCGCTAACCGTTTGGGCGCAAAAAGAGAAACCTGCCGATTATGGCATCAAGTCTAAAAAAGCATTGGATTTTTATTTGGAAGGAAACCAATATTCGAAACTTCGAGATAGGGCAAAAGCCGTAGAAAATTATTTGAAAGCGGTGGCAATTGAACCCGATTTTGCCGATGCTTGGTTTCCTTTGGGTGCAAATTATTTCATGCTTAAAAAATATGGAGAAGCATTAGAGGCACTTGAAAAAGTGTTGGATTCGGATAGAAAAAATAAATTTGTTGACCTAGATTTTTTCTTGGGTGAAGCCTATTTTTATACCGAAAAATATGCCGATGCTGCCGCAGCTTATGAGCGTTTTTTGGCTTTGGGAAAAGGGCGCATTAATCAAATTGAGCCAGCTAAGTTGCAAGTGATTCATGCTAAGTTTGCAGCCGAAGCAATTAAACAACCTGTTGATTTTCGCCCGATTAATTTAGGTGCAAAAGTGAACTCGCCGGGCGATGAGTATTTGCCAAGTTTAACAGCCGATGATAAAACGCTCATGTTTACTGCTCGCCGTTCTGAGTGTACTGGCGGTTATAATCGCTATTATGGCGGTTTTACCGAAGATTTATTTATTGCCGAGAACCAAGAAAATGAGTGGACTGACGCGCTAAACATTGGAGAACCTATCAACACACCTGAAAATGATGGCGCGGTGAGCATTTCGCAAGAT
This sequence comes from Bacteroidia bacterium, assembly GCA_046160275.1. GTDB lineage: Bacteria > Bacteroidota > Bacteroidia > J057 > J057 > JBJXHA01. The sequence continues at coordinate 4,307 of JBJXHA010000417.1, forward strand.
GGAAAAATGATTTTCTTTTCGGCAGGTGAGCGTTCTGAAGGTTTTGGTAATTTGGATTTGTATTATGCCACCAAAACGGAAAAAGGCTGGTCTAAGGCAATGAATCTAGGCGAAATGATCAATACGGAATTTAGAGAAGCTGAACCTTGCCTTTCGCATGATGGCAAAACGCTTTATTTTTCTTCAAATCGCAGAGGAAGCGTAGGTGGAACGGATATTTGGATGACGACTTTGGAAAAAGGGAAATGGACAGCACCTGTTAATTTGGGGGCAGCGATTAACACCGTAGGCGAAGAATACGCGCCTTTTATCCATGCGGATGGTGTTACTCTGTATTATTCCTCGAATCGCCTGCCAGGTTTTGGCGCGTTTGATATGTTTGTGAGCTTTAATGTGCCTGATTCGGGTTGGCGGAAGCCGCGCAATTTGGGTTATCCTTTGAATACGGTTGCCGATGAGCGCAATATTTTTGTCAATGCGCAAGGTACAAAAGGGCTTATCAATTCGTTTCGAGAAGGCGGCTTTGGTGGAAGCGATATTTATGAATTTACGCTAGACCCTAGAAATCGCCCGCGCTTGGCTACTTTTTTACGTGGAACAACAGAAGATAGTTTGACAAAACAGCCTATTTCTGCAACGATTTATTTGGTAGAGGTAGAAACACGCGATACGGTTCGGCAAATGATTTCGGGCAAAAAAGACGGGCGTTTTTTGATGAGTTTGCCTCTTGAAAAAGAATATGCTGCTTTTGCGGAAGCAAATGGTTATATTTTTACGAGTAAAAACTTCTATCTCAAGGATTTACCCGATAATGTGTATTTTGACATTGTGATTCGCATGATGAAATTGCCGCCTCCGCCCGCAAAACCTGTGGCAGTTACACCTGATGCGCCACCTGTTGTGGTAGAACCTGTGAAACCTGCTACGCCGATTGTGGTAGTTTTGCGCAATATTTTCTTTGATTTTGGCAAATACGAACTCAAAACGACTTCTCTTTCAGAATTAGGAGTATTATTGAATTACTTAAAAGAAAATCCGCGCATGAAAATTGAAATTCAAGGACATACGGATAATGTAGGAAAAGACGAAACGAACTTAATTTTAAGTCAAAATCGTGCAGAAGCAGTGCGCAGTTACCTGATTTCAAAAGGAATAGCCAGCGAAAGAGTACAAGCAAAAGGTTATGGCGAAAGTCAACCCATC